>JAJRVE010000187.1 GCA_024277445.1 Campylobacterales bacterium | reverse complement strand
TTGCATGATCCCAACTTTAAAAATGGCTATTATGAACCTGAAGTGATCCATGAAAATGGTCTCAGTGGTAGGGCAGTAGGACGTATGGCAGGGCATATTAGTTTCTTGTCACATCACTCTATGCAAGAGAAGTTTGGACGTGAATACAAACGTACTGATGGGCTTTTTGAGCTTTTTGGAAAATTTCAGGTCGAGTCTTACTTGGAGTATAATGGTCATAACTTTACCAAATGGTTTGATCCTTTGGCATACCTGTACATTACAAAAGCGATCAATATTTATGATCTTTCGCGTGGTTTTGACTCCATCGAACAGGCGTTTTTAAAGATAGAGTCAGAGATGTATCTCATAGGTTTTAAAGATGACATGCTCTTTAGAAGTGACGAGATGAAGCTTATAGCAGATAGATTAGCACGACGAAGAACCCTTAAAAGTGATTATTTAGAGGTAGATAGCAACTATGGGCATGACGCCTTCTTAGTTGAGTTAGACAAATTTGACGATTATGTGAGAGAGGCGCTACATGAGTAATAAAACAGAAGACTTTGAAGTACGACTAGAGAAGGCTAAGGTTATCTTAGAGAAGTTGATGAACCCGGAAATTACACTTAGTGATAGTGTTAAAGCTTACGAAGAGGGCATGAACGAGTTACAAGAAGCGCAGAAGATGTTAGAAAATGCGCAACTTCAGATCGAACAGATCCGTACACAAAACTAAGGACAGATGCCAATGAAAGTCGCCGTATTACAGCTTAAATCCATTGGCATGAGTTCGACTAAGCTTTACCATTTTGTGCGTATAGCGCATAAACGTGGTGTGAAGCTCCTTCTTTTGGGTGAGTATATGTTGAACTCTTTTTTTAAAGAGTTAGAGTCAACTCCCATCGCTATGATCAAAGAGCAGAGTGAACATCAACTTAGTGTTTTGAAAGAGATGGCGCAAAAGCACTCCATGGTTATTGTTGCGCCTATTATTGTCATCAAGAAAAAAGAGCCACATAAGATGATTGCTAAGATCTCTCCCAACTCGATTAGTTATTATGAACAGCAGTTCTTGATCAATTATAGTCATTGGAATGAAGAGAAGTACTTCGCTAACCCCATTGAGACGATCAAAGCACCGATGAGCTTTAGTTTTGAGGGAATCAAGTTTATGATCATGGGTGGTTTTGAGCTTCATTTTGATGACCTTTGGTACTACGCTTCGATGAAAAATGTAGACTGTGTTCTCTTACCGACCATCTCGACCTTTGAGTCGCATGAGCGTTGGAAAGAGATCATTAAGACACGTGCCTTTACCCACAACTGTTACATCCTTCGTGCTAATCGCATCGGTGACTACAAAGAGAAAGACTACACATGGCACTTTTATGGTGACTCAGTGTTAGCTAACCCTTATGGTGAATTACAAGAGCATTTAGGTGACAGCGAAGAGCTCATGATCGCAGAGATAGATCATAAAAAAGTGCTAGAAGCACGACGCGGATGGGGCTTTAAAGAAGCGCTGGCGAAGCGTCAATAAAGAGAGAATTATGAAAAGAAAATACATACAAGACCACAACCCCGTAAGCTTTAGCTTTAAACCGACACGTGAGGACTTCATCGTTGATGAGATCCCACTATATGAAGCGGGCAAAAGCGGTAACTACATCCATCTTCACATCAAAAAAGTAGACATGTCAACCTTAGAGATGATCGCTGTTCTAGAAGAGCAGACGGGTTTTCACAACATCTCGCATGCAGGTCTGAAAGATAAGTATGCAACAACAACGCAATACATCTCTATGCCAGCATCGTTTGAGAAGTTTTTTAAGAAGTTCAAACATCCACAGATCCAGATACTGGATTCACATCTCAGTCCTCATAAACTCAATATTGGGGATCTCAAAGGTAACAAGTTTAAGATCCGTCTTCGTGATGTGACCCCTGATGCAGCTCTAAAACTTGACAAGGTCTTGACAGAAATCATTCGTCAAGGGGTACCTAACTACTTTGGGTATCAACGTTTTGGACATGATGAAAACCATTTTGAGAAGTCTCAAGAGGCAGCGCATGGTTCTAAGGTCTTTCGTGATCGTCGTCTTAATAAGCTGATGAGTAATGCGTATCAGTCTTACCTTTTTAATGACTGGTTAGTCGAGCGTATTACACTTTGTCGTGAGTTAGACTATATGGACTTGTCTGCTTTTGAGAAGAAGTGGAGTCTTAGTACAGAAGAGGTGAAACAGCTACAAGCACAATATGGGATCTTTAAAGTCCTACCGGGTGATATCATGCTTGATGTCATCAATAACAAGTGGGTTAATGTTAAAGACCTTCCATCGATTAAGAAGCCCTATAAAGAGCGTAAACTTCAGCCTACAGGAATGTTGGTAGGTAAAAAAGCATGGCGCTCTCGCGGTGCTGCTGGTGCCATAGAAGCACGTCATGATGATGACGAGGTTGCAATGGCAGGTGAACGTCGTGCAGCATGGATCTATCCTAAAGGCATAAAGTCTACATACATTAAAAAAGAGAGTATTTATGAGCTCTCTTTTGAACTTCCTAAAGGCTCTTATGCGACGATCCTTTTGGAGAACCTTGCCAATAGAGATGTTGAGAGTGTGCATGAGGTTAAGAAGATGAAGGCGCAGACTTTGGTGCGGTTTGATGATGAAGACGATGAGGATGATGACGATTATTGAAATTAATCGCCATCGAACTTGATCTATAATCTATGAGTTAGTGACTTTTAAAATTAATTATTTCTTTACTTTTTAGGTTTGATTACTTGATTATATAGCCTTTGTCTCATGATTCTTTCCTTTTTACGATGCGGAATTTAGTTCCGCCCTGTACGGCGCTTTAGCGCTGTGTGGCACTGCCCAAAAACGAAACGAAAAAGGCGCCTCTAACGGCTTTCCCTAAAGGGATTTCCTTTGGTCACGCTTCGCTAGCTCGCGACTACCTTCATTACACTCATTAGGTTCCTAAAAACAGTTAACTCGCTATTCGCTCAAACAGAACTGTTTTTTTACGGAACTTCATTCGCTTCATTCAGCCCTGCAGATGTTAGAGAGAGCTTCAAGCGGTAACGCATCTTATTAATG
>JAJRVE010000017.1 GCA_024277445.1 Campylobacterales bacterium | reverse complement strand
CGTTTGCGTGAGTACTTCATCGCTTCGTCCCATGTCTTTCTATCGATGACGAGAGAGCGTGTGACTTCATCTTTTGGTTTCACATCTTGTCCTATAGTTTTATATAGTAAATTATATAGTAATTTCTATAGAAAAACAAGGAAAAAAGATGACAATATGCCTATATTAAGGCAATTATCACAAATATATGCTCTAAATTTAGATTTCTAATTTCAAGAGAGTTTATTCAGAGGCTTTAAGGTTAATACAGAGATCTCACTAGGAGCAAAAACACGTACAGGTGGTCCCCAATAGCCTGTACCTCTACTTACAAAGATCTGTTTAGTAGCTGTAATAGCGTGAAGTCCTGCTAGAAATGGCTGTTGAAGCATGACCAAAAATCCAAAAGGAAAGATCTGACCGCCATGGGTATGACCACTAAGAATAAGGTCATACTGCTTATCTTCGACAAAGCTTATGCTCTTTGGTTGGTGTGAGAGGAGTACAGTTGGTAGATTTTTGTCTACCATCTCAAACGCCTTGTAGGTATGAATAGGCATTACATTAAAACGAATAGACTGTATATCATTAAGACCGACAAGATTAATCGCCTTTGATCCGCTACCAACAACAACACTCTCATTAAGCAGCGCCTTAATACCAAGCTCAGGCATATATGCTGCTATCTCTTTAGCACCATGATAATACTCATGATTGCCTAGGACAAAGTAGGTGCCATACTTTGTGATAAGCTATTTAAGTGGGGATAGGTCTTCTTTAGCATCTTCTATCTTTCTGTCAACAAGATCACCCGTAATAACGACTAAGTCAGGTTTTAACGCGTTAATACGTTCAACACACTCTTGTAAAAAGTCTTTGCCTATGGTGTTACCGATATGAACATCAGAAAGTTGAACGATGGTAAGTGCATCAAAACCCAGGTCTTTTATGTAGACATCGACCTTGTTAAGTTCAGGATGCTTGATCCCACCTATGATGCCTTTTAGCAGGTATGAAAAAGCCAAGATCAACATGGTGATGTCAAAAGCGATCTTCATAAAGCGTCTACGCCCTTGATCAAAAGGTATCTGCTGTGCTGTTGTATGAACCAAGTCATAGAGTAGGGTAATAAAGAAGAGAGAGACGGTTAACGCGACAGAAAGGCTAAGCAGATAAAAGAGTGTTGGTGACTCTGTAATAGGGTACCAAAGCATCTGTATAACAAAAACTACTTCCAACATAAAAACGATGCTTAAAAAAACAAAACTTACTTTTTGTATGTTGAAGTGTAGTCGCTTGATAAGTCGTTTATAGATGTAGGTGTTGAGCAGGTACATCACACCAACAAAAGCTAAAGGAAAGAGGGTCGTACTCACTAACTTTGAACCTCAAAAGCTATATCGTTTTCTTGCATAAAGTCTATAAATCGTTGAAAGTAGGTTTGCGTCAACTGCTCATCATAAGAGGCAACTGACATCTCTACATTGGCTTTTTCATTAACAAACATAGGAAGAGATGAACACTCCACATCTTTTGGTATCGCTTTCATAAGTGCTATAAAGCGCTCTTCACTGCACTTGGCTAAAAAGGTTTGACGATATAATGCTCTGTTTTGAGGTAGAAAACGTGTGATAGCCTCTTCGACCATGGTGTGTGCCATCTCTGGAAAGCCTGGTGTAAAGAAGAAACGATCATCTAAATAAAAACCGGACATATTGTTAACAGGATTTTTAAGTAGCGACGCACCTTCTGGAAGATCAGACATTTCAATACGATTAGGAAAAGAAGCCTCTCCAAAACGCGCTATGACATCTCGTGCAAACTGTTTATGACGCACTAAAGGCTTATTGGTAAACACATCAGCCGCAATAGCACGTGTCAGATCATCAGGAGTAGAACCAATCCCACCAAAACAAAACAGCATACTCTTCTCATCAGCCAGAACGCGTTGAAAGCTACTGCTTATCAGAGCTTTATCATCTTTTATAATCTCAACACAGTACAAACTATAACCACGTTTAGCTAGTGCGTGTTTGATAAAGTCAAAGTGTTTGTCTGTTCTGCGACCATTGAGGATCTCTGAACCGATGATGATGGCATAGATGTGGATATCTGTCATTGTATTCTCACTGATAATTTAATGGTTTATCTTATCTTAATAAGAGAAATAGATGTTAGGAAAGCGTGTTGCGTTAGTGGCATAAGCCACAAAAGTAGTTTAGATCTTAGAAAGTATAAAAGTATTCATCTCTTCAACGATTGCTTCAATAGAGCGTTCGCCGTTGATCTTCGTAAGCATGCTCTTTTGTCCGTAAAAATCTTGGATGAGTTGTAAAGGCTCTGTGTAGACCTTCATACGGTTGTCAAAGACTTCGTTGTTGTCATCAGCACCACGTGCGCGTCCAAGAACACGGTCACGTGCGACCTCTTCACTTACTTCAACTTCTATGACATTCACAAGCTCAACCTGATGGTCTGGTGTTAAATAGTTGTCAAGTGCTTCCATCTGCTCTTTTGAACGCGGATAACCATCAATGATAACCACTGGAGTAGGGGCACGTTTAATAGCATCTACAATAGTCTTAATAGCAATTTCAATCGGCACGATGTTACCCTTAGAGATAAAACTCTCAATGATCTTGCCCTGTTCTGAACCACTAGCAACCTCTGCACGGAACATGTCGCCTGCAGAGTAATGTGTGATGGCCTCGTTTTGTGCAGCGATGAGCTCTGCGTCAGTTGTCTTGCCAGAACCAGGTGCGCCAATGATCAAAAAAAGCTTTTTCACAATATTGTCCTAAAAAATAATTTGGTTAGTAGGCTAACCATTTAATTCGGCCATAAGCCGATGTGAGCACTACGCTGAGTAGAACCCAGTGTTAACGCAGTAAAAGGAATTACTTCCTTTTACGTTATTTAGATGGTGTCTCGCGTAGCTTGATGTGAAGATCACGAAGCTGTGTGTTGTCAACAGGGCTTGGTGCATCGGTTAAGATACAAGAAGCTTTCTGTGTTTTAGGAAAGGCGATAACGTCACGGATACTTGTACGCTTAGTCAGAAGCATCATGAAACGGTCAAAACCTAGAGCAAAACCACCATGTGGAGGTGCACCAAACTTCAATGCGTCAAGTAAGAAGGCGAACTTCTCTTGCGCCTCCTCTTCAGAGATACCTAGAAGTTTGAAGATCTCTGCTTGCATCGCCTCTTTGTGAATACGGATCGATCCACCACCAAGCTCTGTACCGTTAAGCACGATGTCATAAGCGATCGACTCGATCTCTTCTAAGTCACCGTTATGCTCTAAAGATTTAGGCTGTGTGAATGGGTGGTGAAGGGCTTTAACCTGACCATCTTCGACTTCGAACATTGGGAAGTCAACAACCCATAAGAAGTTGAAAGCATCAGGATCAATAAGGTTCATTTTCTCGTGTTCAGCGATAAAGATACGGAAACGTCCCATGTAGTCCCAAACGGTCTTTTTAGCACCAGCGCCAAAGAAGACAACGTCACCCACTTCAAGTTCAGTACGCTCAATAAGAAGTGCAATGTCCTCTTCTGAGAAGAACTTGATGAGTGGACCTTTAAGACCATCTTCTTTCATCTGGAAGTAACCTAGACCGCCAGCACCAAACTTACGTACAAAGTCCTCAAAACCTTTCATCTCACGCTTAGAGAAGATAAGGTCAGCACCTGGTACTTTAAGTGCCTTAATACGGTTGTTTTTAGCATCTTTAGCGATGTCAGAGAAGATCGCATTGTCACAACGCTCGAAAATATCGATAACATCAACCATTTTCAGATCAAAACGCATATCGGGCTTGTCTGAACCATAGAACTCCATTGCATCGTTGTAGCTCATACGTGGGAATGGTGCACTAACACTCTGCCCACAAGCTTCAAACATGTCAACAAGCAGTGTCTCAGCAACGCTAATAACATCTTCTTGATCACAGAAACTCATCTCGACGTCTATCTGAGTAAATTCTGGTTGACGATCAGCACGAAGGTCTTCGTCACGGAAACATTTAGCAATCTGGAAATAACGATCAAAACCACCGACCATCAAAAGTTGCTTGAAAAGCTGTGGTGATTGTGGCAGTGCGTAGAACTCACCATCATGTACACGAGAGGGTACTAGGTAGTCACGTGCGCCCTCTGGCGTGGACTTCGTTAAGATAGGTGTTTCAACTTCTAAGAAGCCTAGCTTGTCAAGAGAGTTACGTGCCGCGATCGCTGCTTTTGAACGTAGACGAAATGTTTCGTATGAACTTGGTGCACGAAGATCTAAGTAACGGTATTTTAGTTTTGTCTCTTCACCAACCTTGTCATCACCGATCACAAATGGCATAGGAGCAGAACGATTTTCGATGATAAGTTCATCAACAACCACTTCAACAGCACCCGTTTTAAGACGAGGATTTTCAAGACCTTCGCCACGAGCACGGATGGTACCCTTAACAAGAAGAACAAACTCATCACGTACTTCGTTTGCCAGTTTATGCGCCTCTACATTGTCAGCAGGGTCACACACAAGTTGGATCAGACCGCTCTTGTCACGAAGATCAATAAAGATGATTCCACCGTGGTCACGATGGTTGTTAGCCCAACCCGCAAGTTCGACCTTGTCGCCAATGTTTTGTTTTGTTATATCTGTACAGTAATGACTTCTCACCGAGAAAACCTTTTATAGCACTATTGTGCCCGTAATATTTTTCGCGATTATAGCTAAAAGTGTTTAAAAAAACGTTGTGTAAGTCGTTACTACTCCCTAATCAGCCATCTTTTTTCACCTCTTTAATAGAATTTGCTATAATCATCGTATTAAACACAAAAGGCTCACCTCTTGGGACCATTGACAATTAAGACGGTTGGTATACTTTTACGCCCGTCAACACCCGAACTTAAAGACAAATTTTTTCAGATCAAAGAGATCTTTGAGCGACATGACATTGATGTTATCATCGACACTATAAGTGGCGGCATGATCGATGTGATGGGACAAGAGTTTGACATTATGTGTCAAAGTGCCGACATCTTGGTCACACTTGGCGGTGATGGAACGCTTATCTCTGCGGTGAGACGTGCTTTTGACTTTAACATCCCTGTTTTGGGTGTTCATGCAGGTAAACTAGGCTTTCTAGCTGACTTTGACATCGAAGAGTTGGATGCCTTTATCCCTAAACTCTCTAGTGGCGAGTACCGCTTAGACAGACGCGCGATGCTGCAAGCTACCATCCACTCAAAAGATGGCTCTACAAAAGAGATCGTTGCATTTAACGACATTGTGATGACGCGTCCGTCTATCTCTAAGATGATACACCTTGAAACGGCGGTAGATGGTCGCGCTTTTAACACCTATTATGGTGATGGTGTTATTGTCTCAACACCAACAGGTTCTACCGCTTACAACCTCTCTTGTGGTGGACCGGTACTTTTTCCGCTCACTGAGGTCTTCGTTGTGACACCTATCTCGCCACACTCGCTAACACAGCGTCCTGTGGTGCTTCCTGGAGATTATGAGATCGATGTGCAGACACCAGACATGAGTGCTTTAGCCATTGTAGATGGGCAAGATATGTATGAGTTTGGAGCAGGGGACATCATTAAAATACAGCTTGCAAAAGCCTCTGCACAACTGATACACCGTAGTGAGTTTAACTACTTTGAAGTACTCAAAGAGAAGCTAAGTTGGGGAGAGTAGTGATAATGTTTGATTTTGAATATTTAATTTTGAATGGAAAGAGCAGAACGTTATGATCGAACGATTTTATATGAAGAACTGCTTGACCTTTGATGAAGTTGAGCTGGAACTTAAGAGTGGTTTGATCGTCTTTTCAGGGCCTTCGGGGAGTGGTAAGTCTGTTTTGATGCGCTCTATCTTGGGTTCTGTTGGCTTTGATGATGCTTTGGCAGAGGTGAGTGAGTCTTCTGTGACTTGGCAGATCGATGAAGAGATTACTGGCTTTAGTAATGAAGAACCTAACATTTTTAAGCAGGTGAAGCGTGAGAAGCTTCGTTACTTCATTAATGCACAGAGTATCTCTAAAAAGGCGCTACACAACATCTCACGCAACTATCTACGTCTTTTAAGTCTTAAAGATTACAGCGACTTTGAACAAACCAATATGCTAAGTATTTTAGATCAGCAGGTGAGTAAAAGTGATGCGACCTATGTAGAGACCTTAGAGATCTATAAAAATGATTTTCATCTCTATCAAAACAAAAAGCATGAGCTTGAACAACTTATAGAACAAGAACGTCGTATCGATGAACATAAAGAGTTTGCTGCCTTTGAACTCGCCAAAATCGATGCCATTAACCCGCAACAAAACGAGTACGAAAGCCTCTTAGAGATCAAACGTACACTCTCACAAAAAGAGAAGTCTGAAGAGCGCATTGCCCAAGCAGAGAGCTTTTTTGAACGCGAACACCTCGTCAGCGACGCCCTTAATGCACTCGATGTGGACAGTGGCTTTTTTGATGATGCTATGAATGAACTGCGCGCCACCTTTGAACAGGCACGTTCAAACTTTTTAGATCTTGAAGGTGAAGACATAGAGTCCGTGTTAGACAGACTTGAAGAGCTCTCCGACCTTAAACACCGTTATGGCTCCATCGAAGAGGCGATTGCTTATCGTGATGAGAAGGCAAAAGAGGTTGAGAAGTATGAGAATTTTGATTATGAGAAGTCTCGCCTGAGTAAAGAGGTGGACACACTCTTTAAAGAGCTACTCTCTTTGGCAGATTATATCTCGCAAAAGCGCTCTGAGACACTATATGATCTTAACCGTTCCATCAACGACTACCTCAAACTTCTCTACCTGAGTGGTGCAGAGATGTCCTTAAGTCATGGTGACTTTATGAGCAGCGGTCAAGACAGAGTAGAGTTTAACCTCAAGGGTGCAGCCTTAGAAAAGGTGAGTGCAGGGGAGTTTAACCGCCTGCGTTTGGCACTTCTAGCCTTACAATCAGAGTCTATGCAAGGTCAAGGTGGTGTCTTGATGCTTGATGAAATCGATGCTAACCTTAGTGGTGAAGAGTCTATGTCTGTGGCCAAAGTGTTGCGACAACTCTCTAAACACTTTCAGATCTTTGTTATCTCCCACCAACCCCAACTTACCTCGATGGGCGAACAACACTTCATTGTTGAAAAAGATGATGTTAGTACAGTGCGAGAGCTCTCTAAAGAAGAGCGCATCGAAGAGATAGCACGTATGATCAGTGGTGACACGGTCTCTAAAGAGGCGAAGAACTTTGCTAAAGAGTTACTTGAGGGTGACGCCTAATGTGTCTGATCATAGCTGTGTTTTCACTTATCTATGCTTTTGTTGCTTTTAATGCTGGCAACATTGCATCAGGAAGTGTTGCGATTGTAATCGCGATCTTTTTTATAGGTCTGCTGATAAAAAATGTGACAGACGTCAAAAAAATGCGTCAAGAACGACAAGAAGAGAAGGAAGAGAATTGATAATAGATACCCATATACATCTTGATGATGAGCGTTACCGTGATGACTTTGATGAAGTGATACAAAGAGCCCAAGAGGGCGGTGTAGAGCGGTTTATCATCCCTGGAGCGGACATTACGACACTAGAACGCGCTGTAGAGCTTTCTGAAAAGTATGAACATATCTATTTTGCTGTAGGTATACATCCGTATGACAAAGAGCAGTATGATGAAACAGCACTCATAAAGTACATAGAACACCCCAAATGTGTGGCAGTAGGGGAGTGTGGTCTTGACTACTTTAGACTTGAGGGTTCAGACGAGGAGATCGCTGAAAATAAGCGGGTACAAAAAGAGGTCTTTGAAGCACAGATAGAGCTTGCCAAGCGTTATAAGAAGCCTCTCATCATTCATATACGCGACGCGAGTCATGACTCTCGTGTTATTTTAGAGGCGAACAAGGCCGAAGAAGTTGGTGGTGTTTTACACTGCTTTAATGCCGATGAAGAGCTTTTAGTGTTAGCAGAGAAGGGCTTTTATTATGGTATTGGTGGTGTTTTGACCTTTAAAAATGCTAAAAAGTTGGTCAATGTTTTACCTAAAATTCCGCATGAAAAACTCATTATCGAGACAGATGGACCGTACTTAACGCCACATCCTCATCGTGGAGAGCGTAATGAGCCATATTACACCACTTTAGTACGCAACAAAATGGCTGAACTTCTAGACGTTAGTAATGACTTCATCGAACATTTAACGACTAAGAATGCCCAAAAACTCTTTCATATGTCATAATATGATTTACTTTTAGAAACATCTTCACGCCAAAGAAATAGCATTTAAGTCACACAGCTCTATTTTGGGCTCTTTTCGCTATTATAAGAGCTTATATAAGGGCTTTTATTGAGATTTAATGTAACTTTCTTTTTGCTACTGTTGCCGTCTTTACTCCTTGCAGGTTTGGACTTTGAGAGTAATCACAACAAACAGGTGATGCTCCTGCAGGCGTTTGACGTAGATCCTAACTACTTGCATGATGAGTATCTTAATGAGATGCTTCAGTCTAAAAAAGCTCCTGACGCTTACAAACACTACTATAACGCTATGCAGAGCGCCCGTCTCTACATCCCAACCATCAAGAAGATCCTTTACAATGCCGATGTACCACCTGAGTTTATCTACTTAGCGATGGCAGAGTCCTCATTTACTACTAAGGCGCTCTCCAAAAAGAAAGCGGCAGGTATATGGCAGTTCATGCCAGCTACTGGACGTCAATACGGCCTACAGATCGATGATTACCTTGATGAACGCCGTGACCCAGTTAAGTCAACAGAACCAGCAGCACGCTACCTTTCATCGCTTCATAGACGTTTTGATAAATGGTATTTGGCCGCTATGGCTTATAACTGTGGAGAAGGGTGTGTTTTACGTGCTATCGATAAGGCTGATGGTAAGGACGATGTCTTCACCTTACTTGATGAAGAGAAAAAGTACCTCCCGCTTGAGACACGGAACTACCTTAGAAAGATCCTCGCCTTTGGTCTTATGGGAATTGATGAAGAGGACATGAGCAGTAGTGGACATGGCTACCTAATGAACCGCGCGAGTCTTAACTCTATCGCTACCGTTAAGCTCCCTCGAGGTGAAAAGCTTAGTCGAGTTGCTGAGATGCTTGACATCGATAAAGATGAGATGCGTAAGCTTAATCGCCATCTTACCTATGACTTTGTTCCACCTACTAAAGAGAACTGTAATGTGTACATCCCCTACAACAAGTTACGACGCTTTAACCAAGAGTACGTCCCTTGCGACCTTAAAGAGATCTATGTTGTTCATGTTGTCAGACGTGGAGAAAACCTCTCGAAGATTGGTGCAAAGTACAAGGTACCTTACCGTGTCATTAGAGAGTTTAACCATCTTAAAAGTAACCGTCTCCGCGCTCATCAAAAGCTTATTATCCCAACAACACCCGCACTTCTGGAAAAATATAAGTTCACCTTTGCGCGTAACAGCTACGTGGTACGACCAGGCGATACGCTTTTGGGCATAGCTAAGCGCTATAAAACCAGTGTCACTAAGATCAAGCAGATGAACAACAAGAAGACGGATGTAATTCATGTCAGCGAAAAACTGATCGTTCCACCGCTTCCACTTAGAAGAAACCGTTATGTGGTCAAGTCTGGTGACAACCTAAGCTCGATAGCACGACGATACAAAGTCAGTGTACGCGCTTTAAAGGCACGTAACAACAAACATTCAGATGTCATTAGAATTGGAGAAAAACTACGTGTATATTAAACTTATGACAATGGTCGTTACAGGAGTGTTGATAACAGGTTGTAGTACACGGGGTCTTAAACGCCACAAAACAACAAACACATCAACACCAAGCACACAGCACTATACGACAACGCCACCTAAGGGTAAAAAAGGCTACGTGCATCCAACCATGAAGCCTTATACTGTTTTTGGCAAGCGTTATTATCCCACTAAAGTACGTGTTGGTGAGAAGTTTTACGGTATTTCAAGTTGGTATGGACCTGACTTTGATGGCAAAGCAACCTCAAGTGGTGAGATCTATGATATGCACGCTTTAACGGCTGCACATAAGACACTACCTATGAATACCATCGTGAAAGTGACTAACCGTGAAAATGGTAAAAGTGTTGTAGTTCGCATTAATGATCGCGGTCCTTTTGTCGGAACACGTATTATTGATCTCTCTAACAAAGCAGCACATAAAATCGACATGGTTAAAAAAGGGACTGCAAATGTCAAACTAGAGGTGGTAGGGTTTGCTGATGAAAAGTCAAAACAGCGTGGTTCAGCTACAGTAGTCAAAACCGTACCAAAAGAGCGTATGACGTATGAGACCTATGCTCTACAAATTGGTTCATTTTCTAAGATAGATGGTGCCATGAAGACCCAAGAGGAGTATGACAACTATAAAGGTTATCGTACAGTTATTAAAGATACAGAGTATAATGGCACGAGAGTTTTTCGTGTCTGGTTAAGTGGCTTTAAATCTGAAGCAGAAGCACGTGACTTTAAAGCAGATTCACCATTTCAAAATGCATTTATCGTAGGAGAGTAGAGATGATTACTAAAGAGAGAATGACAAAAGAGACAGAGATCAAGGTTGAACTGACCTTAGAGGGCACGGGAAAGAGCAGTATAAACACGGGTGTTGGCTTTTTTGATCATATGCTCGAAGCGTTTAGTAAGCACTCACTAATCGATCTTAATGTTACCTGCAAGGGCGATACACACATTGATGATCACCACAGTGTTGAAGATGTTGGTATTGTTATTGGTCAGGCACTAGCAGGAGCCATCTACCCCATAGAGATGGTGGAGCGCTATGGTAATGCAACCGTGGTGATGGATGAGACAGCCGTTGAGTGTGACATGGATCTGAGTGGTCGTCCTTACCTGCACTACGAAGTCGACGTCCATGGTAAGGTTGGCAACTTTGACACAGAGCTCGCTGAAGAGTTTTTCCATGCTGTTGCGCTTAATGCACGCATAACGACTCACATCGTGATGAAACGTGGACGCAACAAGCACCACATCTTAGAAGCGTCATTTAAAGCCTTTGCTGTTGCACTTCGTCGTGCTACGGCACATAATGCACGCACCGGTGTTCCTAGTACTAAGGGTGTTCTGTGATCGAGCTGATAGTGTTAGATGTTGACGGCTGCCTAACCGATGGCAAGATCATCTACTCAAACTCAGGTGATGAGACAAAGGCCTTTAATGTCAAAGATGGTCTAGCTATCCGATCTTGGATCAACCTTGGTCATCATGCAGCGATCATCACTGGTAGAAAGTCCCAACTCGTAGAACGTCGCGCTAAAGAGCTTGGTATCACCGAGCTTCACCAAGGCATCAAAGACAAAGCAACGCTTTTAAAAAAGATTTGCGAAGAGAGAAAGATTCCTTTACGTAAGGTAGCTGCCATAGGCGATGACTTAAATGATTATGAGATGTTGCGTATGGTGGGGCGCTCTTACACTCCAGCAGATGGTAGTAAACACGTTAAAGCAATCGTTAAACATGTCTGCCAAACAGCAGGTGGTGAAGGTGCTGTGAGAGAGATGATAGAAGAGCTTTTTGAAGTGAATGATGAAGTCGGTGAATTTTTAGCATTATGGCAGTAAGCGCAAACTCTTTTTTTATTGTTATTGCCTTGATCTTGGGATCGATACTGGTGTTTATCCGACCTCATGAGCTACCACAAAATGACCATGCCAATGAAGACATCGCGGAGATGGAGTTACGTAACTTCACCCTCTATGAGCTCGACACGGATGGTCTTAGAAACATCATGTTAGGTAAGTATGGTTTTCAGTACAAAGACCGTATTGAAGTCGAAGAGATCGACTATACTGACAGTACACGAAGCCTACGAAACAACATCTTAGCTTACTATGGTGTTTATAACAATGTCGACATTATCACCCTTGAGGGTAATGTACGTTATTATCGCGAAGACGGTATGATCTTAACAACAGACGAAGCCGTTATTGACCAGAACAAAGAGACTGTTTTGACACCTGGGCCATTTAAAATAGAGCAAAACGACGATAACGTTGTTGGTAACAAACTCTTTTATGACCGACTCGCGGGCACGACCAATGCTAAAACAGTTACGGGCTATTTTACCTTGAAGGATTAAGACTTTATGAGACAGATTATTTTACTAACACTTTTTTTATTGATCAGCGTACAGGCTGAACAACTTAAGATCATTGCTGAGAGTTTTAATGGCGATGAAAAGACAGGTATCACCATTTTTCAAGGTGATGTTAAGATACAAAAAGGCGCTGATGAGCTCAACGCATCAACAGTAACGATCTACACCGATGCTAAGCGCAAGCCAACCAAGTATATAGCAACCGGTAATGTCTCTTTTTACATTAAAACTGAAAACAAGTCCATCTATAAGGGTAAGGCGCAAAAAGCGATCTTTGTACCTGCCAAAAGCGAATACCACTTTTATACAGATGTCCATATAGAGCAGTTAGATGAGAAAAAAGAGATCAATGGTGAAGAGGTTGTGATTAGTACGATTGAGGGTAAAGCGCGCGCTAAAGGTGGCAAGAGTAAACCCGTTATTATGACCTTTGAGATCGAAGAAAAAAAGGATAAAAAATGATAGAGATCATTAACTCAGCCTTTGTAACATCCGCGCCAAATGTTGCTGCTGCTCCTGAAAACGAGTACCTAAACGAAGTGGTCTTTATGGCCCGCTCTAACGTCGGGAAAAGTTCACTTTTAAATGCTTTAACAAGTAGAAAAAGTCTGGCAAAGGTCTCTTCAACACCAGGTAAGACACGACTTATCAACTTTTTTGACGTGACCATGATTAACAGAGAGAATGATCAGCGCCTTAATGCAAGTTTTGTTGATCTTCCTGGTTTTGGTTATGCAAAGGTTTCTAAGTCCATTAAGTCGGACTGGGAGAAAAATCTTACGGATTTTATCGCTCAAAGAAAGCAGATCAAGATTTTTATGCACCTTATAGACTGTCGTCATCCTAACTTAGCGATTGATTACTCGGTTTCAGACTATTTGGACCAAGTGTGTCGCGAAGATCAGGTTATCATT
>JAJRVE010000186.1 GCA_024277445.1 Campylobacterales bacterium | reverse complement strand
GTCACGATCTTAATGCCGGGGAACTTTTTACGATAAAAGTTAATGTCATCCACATTAAAGAGTTGGTGCACGGCACAAAAACCGTTGTAACAGATGATGTCTGATCCTGCCAAGTCCTCATCTTCACCAATCACGGCAGACTTGAGACCCATCTGGTTAGCAATGTTTTGGCCAAGACATCTGTCAGGTACAAATAAGATCTTCTTACCCTCTTTAAGTGCTGTCGTAATGATGACTTTGGCGTTAGAACTGGTACAGACCATACCACCCATCTTGCCGACTTTTGCTTTGACATCAGCGTTAGAGTTGATGTAAGTAATCGGTAAGATGTTCTCTTCAGCAATTCCATCGGCAACCATCGCCTTCACTGCATCATCATAATAGAGTGAGTCAATCATACGTGCCATCGAACAACACGCAAGCTTAGGCATCACCACACGTTTTTCTGGACTCAGTACTTTTACACTCTGACCCATAAATGCTACACCGCAAAAAAGGACAAACTTAGCGTCATCTGCCATTGTTTTTTTAGCAAGTTCAAGTGAGTCACCCGTAATGTCACCCATCTCAAAGACCTCATCACGTTGGTAAAAGTGTGCCACTACCGTAACGTCAAGCTTCTTTTTTAGCGCGGTGATCTTCTCTTTAAGTTCTTCGGTTGTGTAGTTCACACAGAGTCCTTATACTATAAAGGCATAACACGCTTTATAGGGATATTAATTTCGCGATTATAACAAAGTTGTTGTAAGTAATCTATTTTAGCTCCAAATTCATCGGCTTATAACTCTTGTTTATGTAGAATTCACCCATATTTATACCTAAGGTCATACAATTCATGGATTTTCTTTTTAATATCAACGCACAGTTTTACATCGCAGCCTATCTTGTTGGCGGTATCCCTTTTGGTCTTCTTCTGGCTAAATTTATCGCCGGTGTCAACGTCAAAGAGAGTGGTTCTAAAAGCATCGGTGCCACCAATGTACTTCGTGTTGTCAAAGAGAGTAACCCTACTCTTGCCAAAAAGCTAGGTGCAGCGACACTGCTACTCGACGCCCTAAAAGGTATTGCTGTTTTACTCGTTGCGATGGCCTTCGACATGCCAGAGTCAACACTCTGGGGTGTTGCTGTCCTAGCTGTAGTGGGTCACTGTTTTAGTCCTTACCTCTGGTTTGAAGGTGGTAAAGGTATTGCCACTGGTCTGGGTGTACTACTTGTGATGCTTCCTATGGAGACGATGATCGGTTTTGTTGTTTGGGGTGTTTTAGCGAAGACCTTGAAGATCTCTTCTATCTCTTCACTGGCGGGTGTACTTGCCCTGCTGATCGCTTCATTTGTGATCCATCCTGATCTTCCTCATGCACCGATCGTTATCATTACGCTGATCTTGTTTTATAAGCACATCCCTAACATCGTTCGCCTCTTTAAAGGTGAAGAAAAAGCAGTTATCTAAACCATGCAGATAACCATAAAAGATCTCACTTTTTCTTCTGTTATCGGGATCTTAGATTTTGAGCGGGTAACACCACAAAAAGTCGTTATTAATGCTAACATCACTTACACCTACGACCAAACGTTTTTAAACTATGCACTTATCGCTGAGCATATCGAAAACGAGATGAAACGAGAGCAGTTTGAACTCATCGAAGAGGCACTTTTGAGTCTAAATCGTTCATTAAAAATAAACTTCCCCCTGATTTCCACCCTTTTCTTAAAAATATCTAAACCTGATATCCTCGCTAATTGCGAGGTTTCCCTCAGCGAAACCTTCAAATATTAAAAATTATTTAAAAAATTATTAAACTAACCTAAAACTGTGTTATACTTCCGCCCTAAAAATTAACAAATAGATATTATTAAACGCACTATTCATCATGAATATCAGTCAAGTAATATCTATACATATGAGGCTATATATGCGCATTCTTATTATTGAAGATGAAGTAACCCTAAACAAGACTTTGGCTGAAGGCCTTAAAGAATTTGGCTACCAGAGTGACGTTGTTGAGACGCTTAAAGATGGTGAATACTACCTAGACATCCGTAACTACGACTTAGTACTTATGGACTGGATGCTTCCAGATGGAAACAGTGTAGATATCATTCCTGATATTAAGACGAATACACCTAAAACTAAGGTTGTTGTTCTTTCTGCTCGTGATGATAACGAGAGTGAGATTACTGCACTTAAATCAGGCGCTGATGATTACATCCGTAAGCCTTTTGACTTTGATGTACTTGTTGCACGTATCGAAGCGCAGCTTCGTTTTGGTGGATCTAACATCATCGAGATTGATGACCTTGTTATCAATCCTGAAGAAGAGAAGATCATCTACAACAACATTGAGATCGAACTTAAGGGTAAGCCTTTTGAAGTACTAACACACTTAGCACGTCACCGTGATCAGATCGTTTCTAAAGAACAACTACTTGACGCTATCTGGGAAGAGCCTGAATTGGTGACACCAAACGTTATTGAAGTTGCTATTAACCAGATTCGTCAGAAGATGGATAAGCCACTTAACATCACAACGATCGAAACAGTTCGTCGTCGTGGTTACCGTTTTTGTTTCCCAAAAGAGATCTAAACCTGTACTAAATAGAGAGGTTTCCTCTCTACTTCCTCTAATTTCTCCTACCTTCTATTCAAACACAGCAATATCTTGTTAAAATAATTTAACGCATTATCTATTTTACTCATATCGGAGTCCCCGTGTTTTCAGAACGCAGTATTCGCAGCCGTTTTATTGTCCAGCTTATCATTACGACCTTTGCGTTGATGATCATCTTCTCTTCACTTTTATATCTTTATATTCAATCCTCCATCTATGACGAAAAACGCGAAGAGATGATCAACTTTGCAGAAAATATCTGCTCCTATCGCTCAGTCGTAGAAGCACAAGACAACAGTAACGACGCACTCTTAGGTCTTAATGTCGAACTAGTAAAGCATCATACACCTGAGAACAAAGCACAGATTTTCGAGCGAGACATACAAGAACAGACCCAACTCGTACTCTTTTATCCTTTTAATGTTGAAGAGCAGAGTTATATCAAGATCACCAAAGACATCACCCCTACAAAGCACCTACTCAAAAAGATCTTGAACGCTATTTTCATCATCAATGCCATCGGCTTTTTGTTGGTCATCGTCTATGCTATCATCTTTTCAAAGATGTTGATCGCTCCGATCAAAGGGCTTAACCGACGTCTTTCTAACATGAACGAGCACATGATACGCCCAATAGTAGTAGAAGAGTTGCCTGATGAGTTTATCCCCCTTGGTGAGAGTATTAACCACCTCATCAACCGGATTCAAAACTTTGTGAAGTATCAAAAAGAGCTCTTTATTGGTGCTGCCCATGAGTTAAAGACACCACTCGCGGTTATGAAGCTTAAAAACCAAGTCACTACCATCAAAAAACGTGAGCCTCAAGAGTATATCGAAGCGATTAAAGTAAGTAACAAAAGCATTGATGAGATGAACGCTATTGTCGGAAGCATCTTAAACATTGGACGTCAAGAAGGGGCGCAACTTGAGACCCCGATCCAAGCCGATGTTATTGATATCTTGCGTCGTAAGGCCAATGACTTTGCCCTACTCGCGGAGTCTGAAGGCAAGGCCCTTGAGATGCAGTTTGAACCCAACGCCTTTATGTGTACCCTCCAAGAGAGTCTACTTAACCAGATCATACAAAACCTTTTACAAAATGCCCTAAAGTTTACCCCAGAAGGTAAAAAGGTACGTCTACAAAGCCACATGAACGATGAGGGACTACTGATCGAGGTGGTTGATGAAGGATGTGGTATTGATGACACGGTAGACCTCTTTGCACCCTTTAAACGTCAAGGTAGCAAATCGGGTGCAGGTCTTGGTCTCTTCTTAGCAAAAAGTGCTGCCGATGCCTTAGGTGGTGAGCTTTCACTGCGTAATCGTGATGATGACTTAGGTACAGTAGCCTCGCTTCTACTTCGCTCAAAACTACACTGTATTCTTCCTCTAAAATAGGCTTTTAACTAAGCCGTCTTAAGACGTATTTGCCACAATTTTTAGAATTCAAATTACTTCAAGCTTTCTTCTGCTATAAATCGGCTAGAAATAATTTACGATCCTATTCTTTGAACAAGAATAGAGGTCAAAAGCTAAGGTTTATAATGGCACTTTTAATTAATGATGAATGTATTGCGTGTGATGCCTGCCGCGAAGAATGTCCGACTGAGGCTATTGAAGAGGGTGATCCGATCTACGTTGTTGATCCTGATCGCTGTACAGAATGTGTTGGTGTTTATGATGAACCAGCTTGTATCGCAGTCTGTCCTGTTGACTGTTTCATTCTTGACAAAGATAATGTTGAGACCATTGCCGAACTTCAATTCAAATATGCCAATATTCTTAAAGAAGAAGAGGAGTAACCTCCTTCTCTTACCCTCGCTTAACCCCCCTTTCTCTATAATCACTTAAACAACTTACGAACAGAAGGTACACCTTATGGCACAACGCACTGCAGTTATTGATATCGGTTCCAACTCTGTTCGTATGATCATCATTGAAAAAACAAGTCGTTTTGCCTTTCACCTTCTCCATGAAGTAAAGTCTAAAGTACGGATCTCTGAAGATGCTTACCAAAACGGTGGTGAGTTACAAGCAGTGGCGATGGAACGTGCACGTTTAGCACTTAAAGACTTCATACAGATCGCGCGTTCGTATGATGTTCGAAAGACACTTTGTGTTGCGACATCTGCCGTGCGTGACGCTAGTAACAAAAAAGCCTTTGTTAGCCTCATCAAAAAAGAGTGTGGCCTTAACATCAAAGTGATCAGCGGAGAACGTGAAGCTTATCTTGGTGGTATCGCCTGTGCGAATCTTCTTAGTCCACAAAATGCGATGACCATAGATATCGGTGGTGGTTCAACTGAGTGCGCCTGTATAGAGAACGCTAAGGTCGTCGACTCTGACTCACTTGACTTAGGTACGGTGCGTCTAAAAGAGCTCTTCTTTGACAAAAACGATCTTAAAGGGGCTAAAGAGTATGTTGATGAGACACTCAATCGCCTTAAAGCAGACAAACAAAAGCATATTATTGGTGTTGGCGGAACCTTTCGTGCCTTAGCACAGATCATCCTTACTACTAAAAATCATCCTATCGATAAGGTACATGGGTTTACCTTTGAGGCCCGCGAACTTATAGCCTTAGGAAAAAAGATACTTGCAGCAGAAGACAAGAGTGCACTCAAAGCCTTAGGTGTTAAAAAAGATCGTTATGATGTGATCAAGCCGGGCGTTCTTATCTTACTGCGGATTATTAAAAAGGTCGAAGCTAAAGAGCTAACCTGTAGTGGTGTTGGCGTACGAGAAGGGCTCTACTTAAGTGATCTACTTCGGAACAACCAAGACCGTTTTCCAGACAACTTTAATCCATCTCTGAAGTATCTCGTTGACCAGCACTCACATAATGCAGCTCAACGTAATCTACGTGTCAAGCTAAGCAGACAACTCTTTGCACTCCTACATGAGACCTTAGAACTTGACAGTGCCCTTGAAAAAGAGCTACTGATCGCTGCCCGACTCGCTAAGATAGGGGCCTCACACCACTTCTACTCTTATGAGAGCCATAGCCACTACTTGACACTTTCAGCACTTGAGTATGGTTATACCCATGAAGAGATCGCACTGATCTCCATGTTAGTACTTTTTCAACTTGGCAAAGGGATCAAAAAGAGTTATCTCGCGCAATACGAAACCCTTCTTCCTTCAACCAAGAGCATTAAAAAGCTTATCAATATTTTAGCCCTCTCTGATGCACTTTTAGCCGACCATCCTCGGAAGATAGACTTTGAACTAAGTGTAAAAGATGGAGCGTTGATTGTTGCCTATAACAGAGTGGTTGCTTACTTGGCAAAAGAGAGTGTTGAAGCGATACGAAGTAATGAGATAGTCGTCACCTTCAAAGGCAACTAAGAGATAGAACGTTCACGTGAACATTTAAGACCTCTTAGAAACGCTGTCCAATCGTAAACTCAAAGTGAGATACTTTATCATCATCTTCTGGATTAACAGGGTTAGCAAACACTAACTGTAGTGGACCAACCGGTGAGAACCACTCTAAACCGACACCATAACCCATACGTAAGAAGTCAGGTACATCACCAAGTTCAGGTCGACCTGTTTTAATCCAACCTATATCATAAAAGATCGCAAAACGCATCTTAGCCTTAGGTACTAATGGAAAACTCATCTCTATATTACTAGAGGCAGTCTGTGTTGCCGAAACACGTACTGCATTACCATCTTGATCTATGATGTAAGGAAGTGAGTACGACTCATAACCACGAACAGAACCAAGACCACCCATATAGAAGCCCTCTGCCTGTGGTAAAAACCCGGTATCGGCCGCAGCGAAGTAACGGTTTTTCCATCTAAAGATAGCATCAAAACCAATGTACTCTTGCAAGCCGTTGTATTTGTTTAATGTTGAACGGCTTTTAAAGAAGTTTGCATCAGCACCAATACCTGCTTTTTCAAATGACTGTGAGATAGCCCAACCGCGACGTGGTAGATAGTAATCATCGGTATTATCAAAGTTCGCACTGATCGTCACTGAACTTTTGTTATAACTCTCAAAGTACTGACGTAGTTGTGGGTTAAGTACAAAGTAGTTTTCATCAATATCATCATACGAGACGGACGCATAGTTGTATCCCAAGTAACCTGTAATAAAACGGGTAAATCGATGTCCTATTCCCATACTAATACCATCAGAATTAACCGTATAGTCATTGTACTCATACACTGACTTGTAAAGTGAGAAGTTACCACTAAAGTCACTGTCGTTCAATCTAGGGTTGGAGATGTTAAACGAGTAGTTCTTGGTAAGCTGGGAATGTTCGACTTTAATACCAACATTGATTCCTGAACCAAAGATGTTACGGTCATTAACACCCACACTGACCAAGATACCACCATAAGAGCCGTAACCACCACCAAGTTGGATGTTACCTGTTGGCGCCTCTTTAACCTTAACGACAAGGTCCATTGTACGCTCATCAATACGTTTTTCTTCGATCGTAGAGCTCTCAAAGAAACCAGTACGTCCCAATGAGTTTTTAGAGTCACGAAGGTCGGTCAGGTTATAGCGTTCACCCGGCCCAAGGTAGAGTTCACGTCTGATAATACGGTCAAGTGTACGCCCATTACCCGCAATGATAACGTTACGAATGTAGACTTTTTCACCCGGAGTGATTCTAAAGACCACTTCAACCGTACGGTTCTCTTTGTCTTTACGCAAGTCAGGTACAACTTGAACAAAGGCATAACCAAGATCAGCGATCTTTGTCTTAATGCGCTCAGCATCTTCACGAAAGGTTTTAATGTTAAAGGGCTCTTGCTCTTGCAGGTAAACCACTTCGCGTAAGATTGCTTCATCAATGACTTGGTGTTGCTGAGAAAGAACAATGCCACTCACACGGTAGACATTACCCTCTACCATCTGGTAACTCATCTGCGCCGTATAAGAGTCGAAATCAACCCGTACAAAAGGTTCATCTATCTTCGCATCCAAGTAACCGTACTGCATATATACATCGCGAATACGCAGTGGATCATAACCCAACTCTGCAAGTTGCATTTTACCGTCATTACGTCCCCAAAACCAACCAACAGGTTGGCGTGCTTTGTTGGCGATCTGCGCTTCAAAGATAGCAGGCTCAAGACCTTCATTACCAGAGTATTCCAGTTTTTCGATGATGATGGTCTCACCTTCGTTGACTTTAAACTCAACTGCAACACTACCATTATCTAGGTACTCTGTCTCTATCTCAACAACAGAGTCAATCTTTCCTTCTTGTGAAAGCGCTGCAATAATACGCTTTTTCGCTGCTTCAAGACGCTTCTCATCATAGAGCGCCCCTTTTTTGATCTGAAGAAGTGACGCTTGGATATCTTTGTCACTCTCTTTCCAACCCTTCATCTCGATCTTTGAGATAATCGGCTTCTCTACAAAGTGAAAAGTCAAAACACCATTGTTCTCATCTACCCAGATGTCCGTAAAGTAACCCTGCTTAAAAAAGAGTTTAATACTCTCATCGACACGTTCAACATCAAGTTCTTCACCTACACGTACTTTTAACATACTTTTGGCGATCGACTCTGATATGTGAACCATACCCACAAACTTAATATCTGTGATGGTTGCTGCATAAAGTGGCAGTGATAATATAAGCGCCGCAGCGACTTTAAAAAGCTTCATCAATATCTTTCATGAGTATCTCTAAAAAGTAGTGTCATATACACTCGTTTTTAGAAACACTTATCTAACAATTTTAAGCTGTGATTTTAACAGCTATACCATTAATGCTGGGTAAACTGACCTAAGAATTTTGGGATTTCTAAGCCGATTCCGTTATCATTGCATACTATTTATAATCTATAGAGGTTTTATATGAAAATTGGTATCGTCGGACTTGGATTAATGGGAGGCTCACTCGCCTTAAGTCTACGTAAACTCTCCTTTGTTGGTAACATTTATGGACTTGATCATAACGGAAACCACCAACAAGAGGCACTCGACCTTGGACTAGTAGAGAAGTTTGTCAGTTTTGAAGAGCTCTGCACCATGGACTTGATCGTTTTAGCGATTCCAGTCAATGGCGTTATAGAGACACTAAAAGCACTCGATGGAAAAATCTCCGAAAGTACCACAGTCATCGACTTGGGAAGTACTAAAGAGGCGATTGTGAACGCGGTTCCCTCTTCTATACGTAAAAACTTTGTTGCTGCCCATCCTATGACAGGAACAGAGCACAACGGTCCT
>JAJRVE010000185.1 GCA_024277445.1 Campylobacterales bacterium | reverse complement strand
TGAATGATACGCGCATTGATATAGAGAGCCGTCATTACCTTATCAATGGAGCACGTTGGCTAGATGAGAGTGCTGAAGAAGAGTATGACAAGGGTTTTCTTGCACTTGATCATGAAGAACGTGAAACACTCCTGAAAAAGGTATCGATGTTGCGTTGGGGTGATAACTGGCTCTACAAGATGAGTGCCTACTACTTTGAAGCTGCTCTCTCCGATCCTATTTATGGTGGTAACGTTGATGGTGTTGGCTGGAAATGGCTAGAGTTTCAACCCGGATTTCCACGACCAAACGAGGTAGCCATATGAATCAACAAGCAGATATCTGTATTATCGGTAGTGGCGCAGGTGGCGCACCCATCGCCTATACTTTAGCCAAGGCGGGCTTTAAGGTCATTGTCTTAGAAAAAGGGCCACTTTACAATGAAAAAGACTTTAAAAAAGATGAGATAGCCGTCTCGCGACGTTCACTCTTTACACCTGATCTTAAAGATGAGTTTCACACCGTAGAGGTAATGAACGAAGAGGGTAACTTTGTTAAAGAGAGTGGTTGGAACTTCTGGAACGGCTCGATGGTGGGTGGCTCCTCTAACCTTATGAGTGGTTATTTTCACCGTATGAAGCCAAATGATTTCAAACTCAAATCATTCTTTGGCGATGTTGAAGGGGCAAACGTTGTTGACTGGCCGATAGATTATGAGACGATGGAGCCTTACTACACTAAGGTAGAAGAGGTCATCGGTGTCTCAGGCAAGATGGTCGATCATCCTTACCGTGAGAAGCGTTCAACTACTGATTACCCTTATCCACCAACATGGGAGCATCCTATCGCCTCATGGATCGATGAGAGTTGTGCCAAACTTGGCTACGCTGCCATGCCAACACCACGCGCCATCATCCCTTATGATGCTTTAGAGCGAAGAGGGTGCTCTTACTCCAACCTCTGTGGGAGTTATGGCTGTGCGACGGGTGCCAAGAGCAATGCCAAGTCTGCCCTTTTAGACAAAGCAGTTAGAAGTGGAAACTGTACGATCATACCTGAAGCCTTTGTTTATAAGATCGAAAGCAATGGGAGTCAAGCAAGTGGTGTTCACTACTACGATAAAGATGGTAAAAGTCACACCATCACAGCCAAGATCTACGTCTTAGCCGCACAAGCCATAGAGAGTTCACGTCTCTTGTTAAACTCAAAAAGCAGTGTCTTTCCAGATGGTTTAGCAAACAACAATGGGCTCGTAGGTAAGAACCTTATCTTCTCTGCTGGTGGGAGTGGAACAGGAAAGTTAAACTTTGAGAACCTACCTAAAGAGGGTCAGGAGTCACTACTACTGCGTGGTGCCTTTGTCAACCGCTCTTTGCAGGATTGGTATGAGTTTGATGATGAAGGAAAACACTATAAAGGTGGCACCATCGACTTCTTGTTTGAACATGCCAACGCCATACCAAGAGCCTTGGACCAAGTCTATGATGAAAACGGTGATCTAAGATGGGGCAAAACGCTCTCCAAAAGCCTCCATCACGCCTTCGAGCGTTCTCGTGTCATGACCTTTGAGGTCTTTAACGACTGGATGCCGACCGATAACTGTTTTGTGAGTATTGATGAAGAGGCAAAGGACAAATGGGGCGTTCCTGTTGGAAAGATCCGTCTGTACGGACATTCCCAAGACATCAAAGTCGGCGAGCACTTAGCTGCTAAAGCCGTAAACGTCTTAGAGGGTCTAGGATGCGAAGATATCACATCAAACATCTCAGACTCACCACCACCCAATCTTGTGGCAGGAGGATGTCGTTTCGGTGCAGATCCAAAAACTTCCGTCTTAGATGTCAACTGTAAAGCCCATGAGGTAGATAACCTTTACGTTAGTGATGCAAGTTTCATGCCAACAGGAGGCAGTGTGCCTTATACATGGACAATTTATGCAAATGCTTTTAGGGTGGCAGATAAGATTTTAGAGCGTCTGCAATAATCTAAAGCGTAAGCAAGATTATTTTTATAGATCATTATATACGTTCAGATAAGTCTCAAATTAAGCCTTAGTTGTATAAAATGAGTACTAATAAAAAGTTATCATACACATAAATATATTGGAAACTAATGGCATCAGCTCAATCTTATGAAATTACTTTAAAAAACAATAGAACTGAAAAAGAAGCAGTTTTATTTTTACTAGAAAGTGATCCATCTTTTATCGAACCCGATAAAGAGAGTAGACAAGCTATACTTGAATATTTTGGATTAACTTCAAAATATATAAGAGCGTTTGATCTAATTCAAGTAGATGGGCATGTAAACAGTGAAGAAAAGTTTCTTTTGAATCCACAAGATAAAATAACATTGATAGAAATTAAATCTACAAAAAAGAGATTAGAAAATAATCCTTATGGATTTTTCTTTGGAGCTACAGAAAATGAATTTTCTATTGCTGATAAACTTGGTGAAAATTATAAATTTTGTTTTGTATGCTTACATCCCGAAACTAAAAGTTACGCTACTCTTTCAAGTAGTGAAATAAAAGATATAACAAAAAACAAGCGTATTCAATATCAGATAAATTTACAGACTAAGCCAACATGATAACAAGTGCGTGGAGCGAATAGTTTACCCTGCAGGAACACTGTATCGCTCACGACGACCGCTAAAGGACCCTAAAAAACATCACAGATGAACAAACATGCTCTCATGTGAAAGGCGTGACTTCGGTAAGTTCTTGTTAAAGTCTTCTCTCTCGTGATGGTAACCTATGGCTAAAGCCACATCGCAGGCAAAACCATCAAGCTCTTTTTTAAACTCCTCTGCTACCAAGTCTGTGTCGATCCCTTCTAAAGAGGTAGAGTCGATGTTGAGACGTGCCAATGTATGCAAGGTGTTTCCAAGAGCAATATAGAGTTGTGCTTTTGTCCAGTGTCCTGTATAGCCGTTTTCATCGGTGTTTAACTCTGCAAAGAGAAAACTACCAAAGGCATTTTCACGTTCTTCAGGCTTGACTCTTCCATCTTCGATGCCTTTGTCCACAACCTTGGCATAATCCTCACGTGTATAGTGTGGGTTATGTGCAAATAAGACAACATGTGAGCACTCCAAAACATGCTGTTGGTTAAACTGAAACTTGTTAGCAAAGGTGTTATACATACGCTGTTTTGCAGCCTCACTCTCTAGAACAATAAACTTCCATGGTTGCGAGTTTATAGATGATGGTGAAAGTCGCATCGCTTCAAAGAGTATGTCAAGGTCTGCTTGTGGCACTTTTTTAGTTGGGTCATACTTCTTGCAGGTATATCGCTGGTTTAGCTCTTTGATGATTTGGTTTTGCATATACGTCTCTTTCTAATAATTTTAAACGATTGTAGTCTAAGTGAGATAATGCTTTTATAACATCTAAGTTATTATACAGGTTATATAGTCGAACAAGGAGAGTAATGTTTAATGCCATCAAAAACAGAGTCAAGCAAATTGCAGACGACTCTAAACAAGCTTTCTACGAAGGTCTAGACGAAACACCTACGCCTCAAGAGGTTTTGGATGCTTATAAGATATTTGGACTTTCAAAAGAAGCGAGCTTTGACGAGGTTAAAAGCCAATTCAAGGCACTCTCTAAGCTCTATCATCCTGATACCAAGACAAACAGTGACTCTGAACAGTTCATTCGCATCAAAGAGGCGTATGATGTGTTAAAATTTCACTATAAAGGAAGATCATGAGTAAAAAAGCAGTCTGCATTATGAGTGGTGGCATGGACTCAACTTTGGGTGCCTACCTCATGAAAGAGCGTGGGTTTGAGATCGTAGCCGTTCACTTTAACTATGACCAACGTACTGAAAAAAAGAGCGCGAAGCCTTTCATAGTATTGCCGACACCATCGGTGCTGTTAAGAAATATGACCTTGACATGGGTTTTTTCAAAGAACTTGGTGCATCTGCCTTAACAGACAAAAGTATAGATGTACCAACCGGTGGGGTAGAAGAGGGAGTTCCTGTCACCTATGTCCCTTTTCGTAATGGTATCTTTTTGAGCATGGCAGCAGCTATTGCTGAAAAAGAAGGTGCTGAAGTGATCTGTATTGGGGTAGTTGAGGAAGATAGTAGCGGTTATCCTGACTGTAGGGAGTCTTACATCAAGAGTATGCAAGAGAGCATTAACCTAGGTACTAAAGATAGCACCCACATCACCATAGAGATGCCCTTAGTCCACCTACAAAAGTCTGAAATCGTTTTAGAAGCCATTGCCCATCATGTTCCACTTGCTTTAACTTGGAGCTGTTACCAAAATGAAGATCAGGCCTGTGGTGTCTGCGACAGTTGTCGTCTTCGTCTTAACGGTTTTGAGCTCGCAGGGGTAAAAGACCCTATTGATTATATGGTGGACTAATGACTACTCTCTTTAAACAAGAGGAGAAAACTATATAGTCCGCTATATAGTTTATATCTATTTTGGCTGAGATCTTACAACATCCTTTTGACGCTATTGTTGATAAAAATTCTAGGGTTTTAATATTGGGTTCTTTTCCTAGTATTAAGTCATTTGAAGATAACTTCTATTACGCGCATTCTAGGAACCTTTTTTGGCCTATTATGGAAAGTATTTTCAAAGTTAGGTTAACGACTAATGATGAGAGACGTCACTTTGCACTTGCGCAGGGGATCGCTATGTGGGATACCTATGGTTCATTGAGCCGAGAAGAGGGTACTTCAAGCGATGCCAACCTCAAAGACCTTGTCCCCAATGACTTCCACTCTTTTTTTAAAAAGTACCCTAACATTAAACATATCTTTTTCACAGGTCGCAAAGCAGAGCAGGGATATAAAAAACACTTTAGTGATATCAAGATCCCGACAACACTACTTCCTTCAACTTCACCTGCCTATGCTGCTATGAAGCGTGAAGAAAAAGAGCGTCATTACCGCGTTATCAAGGATATCCTTGAAAACTAAGTACAGCTACAAAGGGTTTGAGATAGAGCACACCATCAAGCCACGTATGAAAAACATCTACTTTCGTATCACAGATAGCGGAGAGGTCAAGATAAGCTCTTCGAAAATCAGTAAAAAGAGAGTCTATGAGCTCATAGATGAGAAAGAGGCGTGGATTGCGAAGGCAGTACAAAAGGTTAATTCCAAGCCGAGTATTGTCAAAGGAAAAGAGATCCTCTACTTTGGAGAAACGTACTCATTGGCAGAGAGTGAACACTTTGCCAAACTCCATAAAAAATGCACTAATGCGACCCAAGAGAAACAGAACCTTCACTATCAGACCTTTTACAAAGCAGAAGCAGAGCGTTACCTAAAAGAGAGGCTAGATCATTACGCACTCAAAATGGGACTTAGCCCAAAAGAGATGAGGCTACGTCGTATGAAACGTCAATGGGGAAACTGCCGTAGTAACGGTGTCATCACCTTCAACATCCACCTTATGCAGACACCAAAAGAGTGCATAGACTATGTCGTCGTTCATGAACTAGCTCACATGATCCACATGAATCACTCGAAAGCCTTCCATGCCTTAGTAGAGCAATATCTACCACAAAGCAAAGAGAAGCGAACACGACTAAAACAGTTTAGTGCTTCCCTATAAATCGCGGACATTAGAGAGTGTTAAATTTCTCTCTTAAAACCTTACTTCTAACACCATCCCTATAAGCTCTGATTCGATAAAATACGCTCCATAATAAAGTTTCAAAACCAAAAAGGGTTTACCATAATGAGCAAGAACAAAGATTTTTTACGCACTATCGTTGAAGAGGACTTAAAGTCAGGCAAAAACAGCGAGATCGTTACACGTTTTCCTCCCGAGCCTAACGGCTTTCCTCATATTGGGCATGCAAAATCTATTGCTATAAACTTTGGTATTGCTAAAGACTATAATGGTCACTGTAACCTTAGAATGGATGACACCAACCCAACCAAAGAAGATACCAAGTACGTTGAAGCCCTGAAAGACGCTGTAGAGTGGCTTGGTTTTGACTGGGGTGATGAAGTCTATTATACTTCTGATTATTTTCCTAAGATCTATGACTACGCTATTACGCTGATAAAGATGGGTAAAGCTTACGTTGATAGCACTAATGAAGAAGAGATGCGTGAACTTCGTGGAACAGTTACTGAGGCCGGAAAACGCAGTAAATTTGCTGAGCGTAGTATTGAAGAGAACCTAGACCTTTTTGAGAAAATGAAAAATGGTGAGTTTAAAGATGGCGAGCATGTACTTCGTGCTAAGATCGATATGAGTGCCGCCAACATGAAGATGCGTGATCCTCTTTTATATCGTATCCGACATGCACATCATTTTAGAGCAGGGGACAAATGGTCTATCTACCCAATGTACGACTTTGCTCACTGTCTCTCTGACTACATCGAAGGTGTCTCACACTCTATCTGTACGCTTGAGTTTGAAAACAACCGTGACATCTATAACTGGGTTCTAGAAGAGCTTGAACTTGAGCCTCCACGTCCTTACCAGCATGAGTTTGCACGTCTTGGCATCAACTATACGGTGATGAGTAAACGTAAGCTTTTGGAACTAGTAGAAGGTAACTATGTCAGCGGATGGGATGATCCTCGTCTACCGACCATTGCCGGATACAAGAGAAGAGGCTACACCCCAGAATCCATTTTAAACTTTTGTGATCAGATCGGTATTGCCAAAGCCAACTCTATGGTCGATGTCTCACAACTTGAGTTTTGTATTAGAGATGATCTCAATACCAAGGTACCACGTGTGATGTGTGTGATGGATCCTCTAAAAGTGACTATCACCAACTATGAGGGAAGTGAAGAGATCGATGCTTCTTATTACCCACACGACGTTCCTAAAGAGGGTTCAAGAAAGTTACCTTTTTCTCGTGAGATTTACATTGAGCGTGATGACTTTATGGAAAACCCTCCAAAAGGGTACTTCCGTCTAACACCAGAGCAGCCTGTACGACTTAAGGGTGCTTATATCATCGCTTGTAAAGAGATCATCAAAGATGCTGATGGTAAGATCACTGAGATCAAAGCCGAGTACTTCCCAGCGTCCAAAAGTGGCTCAGACACCAGTGGCATCAAGGTAAAAAGTGCTATCCAGTGGGTAAGTGCTACAAAAGCTAAAACGGTAGAAGTACGACTTTATGACAGACTCTTCGCTTGTGAAGCACCTGAAGGCATAGAAGACATCAACCCTAACTCAATGCAAGTGATTAAAAATGCTCTT
>JAJRVE010000184.1 GCA_024277445.1 Campylobacterales bacterium | reverse complement strand
TAGATCACGACTGATGAAATACTGCACTGTCATAATAGCAGTGATCAGTGCCAAGATGCCCGAGACATGGATCGCATGAAGTTCGGCAATGACAAAGGCACTGTAGCCGGTCAAGAGTATAACTATAAACTCATCCACAACAGTATGCAACCAACCTAAGATACTCTTAGCTATAAAACCGATAATCAGTCCGATAAGTACAGAACCAATAACTACTTTTGCCAAGATGAACGAGACATCAACAGCTGTGATCTCCACACCGCTCATTAGAGGAAGACCTATAAACAAAAAGGCGATCATGGCGGTAGCATCGTTAAAGAGTGACTCTCCCTCGGTGAGGACTTTCAGTGAGTGCGGCAGTTCAAACTGCGAGAAGATGGAGCTAACACTGACCGCGTCAGTTGCTAAGACCATGGCAAAGAGAGAGATGAGCATGCCGATGGTAAAGGTGTATTCACTAGTCGTTGCAAAGTTGAGGACGATACCAGCTAAAATAGAGAGTACTACGGCAACAAAAGAGAGGTAGAAGATGGCTAGTCCATGCTTTTTTAGGTCTCTTAACTTAAAGTTCATCGCATCAGGTAGTAAGATCAGTGGCAGTAGGAGCAGAAGGATCTCATCAAAGTTCTCTTGTGCTGAGAGGTTGATGAACTCGGGGAAAAAAGAGTAAAGAAGTAGTGTCAATGACATGATCCCAATAGGTAGAGGAATAGAGAGTTGACGTTGTAAAACGCGTGACAAAAGTAAAATAGCTAATATAGAGATAAGAACAATGCTCATAAATGATCCTGGTTGATTTGTTGAAAGATTATACTATGTTTTTAAGAGTGCAAAGGCTTTATGGTCAGCACCACTGAGTGCTAGTGTTTCGATCTCTTTTTTAGAGTACCAGACGACCTCTTCTTCTACCACTGAAGTCGAATGGTAGATGGTAGCATGGAGATGAAAGTGTGAGTAGAGTTGCTTGATGGTGCCGATGGGTTCTAACTCCTGTTCTTCGTCATGTTCAATAAACCCCCACATACCATTTAAAAAGCGTGTTTCCCTCTGTCTTAGGGCGAACTTATTGTTATGCTCATGAATGACAATATGTTTAGAACGAATGGGAACACGTTTTTTGCGCTTTTTTTCAGGGTAGAGAAGGGGGTCATCAAGCTTGGCTTTACAGACATCACTGAAGGGACAGTTGTCACAATCGGTCTGCTTGGCCTGACAGAGCAGTGAGCCAATATCCATCATTGCCTGGTTGTACTCAAAAGGGTGCTCTTCATCAAAGAGTTTGTATGCCATCTGCCAGAGTGCTTTGTCATTCGCTTTCTTAACGCCAAATACACGGTACAAAATGCGCTTGACATTGGCATCCATAATCGGAACCGGTGTCTTATAGGCAAAGGCAGCTACCGCGTGTGCCGTACTCTGACCGATGCCAGGTAGTGCAACCAACTCAGAGACTGTTTCGGGTAACTTGTTTTGACAGATCTGTGCTGTTTTATGAAGGTTACGAGCACGAGTGTAGTAACCAAGTCCCTCCCACTGTTTTAGCACTTCATCTTCACGAGCGTTGGCAAGGTCTTGAAGTGTTGGAAACTTTTTCAAAAAGGGAAAGTAAAAACGTTCAAGTATTGTTTTGACTTGCGTCTGTTGGAGCATGATCTCACTCACCCAGATGGGGTAGGCATCATTAGTCTGTCGCCATGGAAGCTCATGACGACCATTTTCTCTGTACCACTGCTGAAGATTTTTGTGGGCTTGTTTAAACATCAGCTTTACTCTCGGGTTTTGTGATGAGGTAGCCACCGAGTAGGATGGGAATGATACCTAGTATCTGACGTAAGTTGGGTACTTCATGCAGTGTAAAGTAAGCAAAGATGAGGGTGAACAGAGGGATCAAAGCGAGCATAGCACTTACTTTTGTGATACTAATACGATGCAAGGCTTCGATGTAAAGTACTTTGGAAAGACCAAGTACCAAAAAACCTATGGCTAAGATATAAGGGAGCGCATTTATGAGGTTCTCTTGGCTGGGGAAAGGTTCAGTCATAAAAGCTATGCCAAAGAGTACAGGTAGGGCTACGATGTTTCTAAAGGCTAAGATGGTCTCTGAACTGACGTAGGTGCGAGCACGTTTTTGATAGAGGTTGGCAAAGGGTGCTAAGGCGGCTGCGATGAAGATGATGAGGTCACCTTTGTTGAGACTCAAGTCATCTGGGATGAGCATAAGAAAGGCTCCAACAGCCATGATAACAGCGCCGATGGTATGCGTCATACTCAGCTTATGATCGCCAAAGACATTAAAATAGAGGTAGGCAAAAAAGAGTTGCATGAAGATAATGACTGCCATGTTTCCTGCGGTGGTGTACTGAAGGCCGGTAAATGCTAACACAAAAAGTAGGTTGATGAAAAAGGTGGTGAGGAGTAGGTCTTTTCTGGCATCTTTTCTAAAAAGCTCAGAGAGCTTCTTTTGGTAGATCACAAGGCTCAAAAAGATGATGGTCGCAATGCTGACAGAGAAGGCAAAACTAAACATAGCACCGATGAGGGCGATGCTAAAGAGTGAGAAGATAGGAAACCAACTCTCTAAGAGTGAGAGCAGTAGCATGTAGATCTCGCCTTTTCGTTCTTCTTGCATAAGCTACTCCTCATTTATGGCTGTGATTGTAGCAGAGCAAGCTAAACACTCAAGTATTGTCTTTTCTAATCTCTTTTTCTATAAACTCTCTTTATGTTTACTGTAAATGATCATACCGTTGAGATGCTTGTCGAGAAGCAGTCTAAGTTTATTGCCCATCTTATGCCCTATAGCAT
>JAJRVE010000183.1 GCA_024277445.1 Campylobacterales bacterium | reverse complement strand
GGGACCAAAGGGAATGCCCTCGGGTGAATCCACGAGTTTCAACTTCCCAACAACTTAAGAACCCACTAAGACAAACAAAGTCACCATAATTTTCCATTTTCCATTTTCCATTTTCCATTTTCCATTTTCCATTCACGGACACGTTATCCCTGGAAACAGTACAACCGCTTGAGAACAATAACTTTTCGGTATCTGAACAACAATCGGTTCTTTTTCAGGATCAAGCCACTCTATGATATTTGTCAGGTCTTCTTCTTTCATAGCAGAGCACCCTGCCGTTGGAGAGTTCTCAGACTTTCTAATGTGAAAGAAGATACAAGAACCTGCTCCTTTTTTAGCAATATCGTTATGTTCAACGACTAGACCATATTTGTATAAGTTGTCTTTACGTCGCATCCACTCGAAGCTTTTTGGATTATCGCTTTGGTTGAGTTCTAAAATGGTGTTGTAGTCTTTGGAATTGCTGTCATCAACACAGATCAGGGCTTTGTCTGCTTGGATGTATGGCATCTTAGTGTTACTGCTTTTTGCATATCCAAATGCTTTTGATATTTTAAAAATTCCAGCAGGAGCCTTACCATCTCCCTCTTTTTTAACAGGTTCGCTACGTTTTGGTGTGAACCCCTCTTGTCCGATACCCCAACCTAGACCATTACGACCAATATTGACGGTGATCATCTTGCCAAGGTGTTGGTAGTGACCTTTTATTGATTCATAGCGGGTGAGGGTTGCTTTATCTGTATCAAAATCGTTACTTACAATTAAGATTAATTGCTCAGATGCGCTTAGAGATACTAAGGATAAAAAAAGAGCTAAAAAAAGCTTTGTAATTTGTTTCATATGTGGTACACTTAATTCAAGAATTTTAATCATCACTTCTAATTGGCAGTTGTTACTGTTGTTTAGAAGTCTCTATTATACAACTATTTTGACTCAGATGAAGGAAAAACAATGAATATCACAATTCGTAAGGCAACTGAAAAAGATGCGCCTCTTTTGGCTGAGTCTATGTTGGAGAGTTCACGTTCAGGTAAGAAAAAAGGACTTTTTGATGTGGTGTTTAACACTACAGAGACTAAAGTTGTTCTTGAGCGCCTTGAAAAGTTGACGACAACACAGACTAAGAGTTATTGTCACTTCTCTAACTTCTTAGTTGCTACTGTTGATGGTGTAGATGCTGGTTCACTCTGTGGCTACGAACCCCGCATTGCAACCTATGAGATCTTTACTAAGGCGATGGCGGAACTAGGCTGTGATGGTAGTTATGAAGATCGTCTGACTGCTTATCGTGAGGTTGAACCTCAGTTTGACAAAAAGACCTTTCTTCTTGACTTTATGGCAGTTAAAGATGAGTTTCATGAGTTCTCTGTCTTAAAAGAGTTGGTTCAAAAAAGCCTTTTAACAGCACGTCTTAAGGGCTATCGTATTGTTCAAACCATGGTTGAAATAGGTTCAGTAGAAGCGATCTTGGTTTACAAGAAGTTAGGCTTCAGTGAGATCGATGAGCGTACAAGTGCGGCCTATGAAGCTGAGTTCGGACGTCCGGGTATCGTACGTCTACAGATTCATCTTTAGGAAACTCACATAGAATACGGCATCCTCTCTCTCGCTGCACCTATTACTGCTATCATCATGGCACTGCTTACAAAGCGTGTCTTGGTCTCTCTCTTTGCAGGTATATTGGTCGGTGAGATCATTATCAACAACTACTCCATTGTCGCTACTTTACACGCCTTAGTCGACCTCTCTATACTGCTTTTTACTACACCGTGGATACTGAAGACCTTTGGTTTTATGTTACTCATGGGCGCGGTGATGCACCTTATGGAACGTTCCGGTGGTGTGAACGGCTTTGTCTATATGCTGAGTCATAAACTAGCCGTTGTTAAGTCTGATAGAGCCGCACTGCTGTTGGTTTATATCATCGGGATTGTGATCTTTATCGAAACCTCTATCACTGTTTTGATCGCAGGTGCGGTAGGACGACCACTTTGTGATGCCCATAGTATCTCACGCGCAAAACTGGCCTATGTTTGTGATTCGACTTCAGCACCTGTAGGCTCGATTTTGATGTTTAATGGTTATGGCGCTCTGATGTTAGGACTGATCACGGCACAGACGAGTCTTGGTTTTATGGGCGGTGAGAGTGTGGAGTGGCTTATCGAAGCGGTGATGTTGAACTTTTACTCTATTTTTGCGCTTATGGTTACTTTTTTTGTTATCTGGTTCAAGATCGATATCGGTCCGATGCGTCAGGCTGTGGTCAAACATGAGATCAGTGCCATAGAAGAGGGGGGACATCCTCTCTATATGATCGTGCCGATTTTGTTGATGGTGGGCGGGGTCTTTCTCTTTTTATATATCACGGGTGAAGGTAACATCTTAAAAGGAAGCGGTTCAAGCTCCATCTTTTATACGATGATTATGACGTTAACGCTTATGGGACTTTTCTTTGCTTTTAAAAAAGTAATGCCCATAAAAGAGGTGGTGATGGAGAGTGTTCGTGGTATGCGTTCTATGATCGGGATCACCTCTATTCTCTTTTTTGCCTTTGCCATTGGACAGGTGACAAGCGATATGCATACCGGTGTCTACTTGGCCTCTTATGTCAATGCTGTGTTGTCTCCTGCATGGTTGGCAGCAGCCGTCTTTTTACTCGCAGCAGTGATGTCTTTTTCAACAGGAACAAGCTGGGGAACCTTTAGTATTATGGTCCCCATAGCTATTCCTTTAGCGGTAGCGATGGATGCGGATATCGCGTTAGTACTGGGTGCAGTTATCTCAGGTGGGGTCTTTGGTGATCACTGCTCACCTATCTCAGACACCACCATCATCTCGTCTATGGCAACAGGTTGTGAGCATGTTGAGCATGTTAAGACCCAACTTCCGTATGCTCTTTTTTCAGGTCTAATCGCCTTCCTACTCTTTGCAATTTTTGGAATGGTGCATTAAGGATGAAAGCTAAACTTTTACTCTTAGAAGATGATAGCGCTCTGAACGAGACCATTACAGAGTACCTAGAAGAGCAGGGTTACGATGTGACTTCACTCTATGATGGTGATGAAGCGCAAGACAAGGTCTATGAAAATAGTTATGACCTTCTGCTACTCGACGTTAATGTTCCCGGAGTCGATGGCTTTACGCTCTTAAAGTCTGCTCGTGAAGCGGGAACAGAGACGCCGGCGATCTTTTTGACCTCACGTAGCGCTTTGGTGGATGTAGAAGATGGTTTTGAGAGTGGGGCAGATGACTACCTTCGTAAACCCTTTGCCCTAAAAGAGCTATTACTCCGCATAGAAAACCTTCTAAAACGCAATTTTCATCATGATAACAGCAGTCAAATAGAGCTTGGAGAGGGGCTCTACTATGATACCGCGACGTTGAGCCTCTCTAAAAATGGTGAGCTAGTTATCTTAGGTGAAAAAGAGAGCCGTCTACTAAAACTTTTCATACAGCGTCGAGGTGAGTTGATCGTCCATGAGGTGATACAAGAAGCACTCTGGGGTTTTGATGAGACACCGAGTGATGATGCCCTCCGTACTTACATTAAACATCTTCGTCAGATTTTGGGAAAGGAGAACATTGTCTCGCACAAACGACTTGGCTATCAGTTTCGCTGAAAACAGAACACTTCGTGCCTTTGTCCTGCTTTATGGGGTGATGGCCTTCTTGATCTTAGCGTTGATTGGTACCATCTACTATCGTTACTCAAAAGAGCTGATGCTCTCTACTCATCGCCTCTCCATGCAGATCGAAGCAGAGAGCTATATCCCAAGGGTACTGAGATGGAAAGAGCTGGGCGCTAAGCGTGCAGCATTCCCTAAAGATATCGCTTATCCCACGGCACTTTATACGAAGATGGGAACACCTATCGTCTCATACTTTAACACGCCTCTAAAAGAGTTCAAACCGGGTATCTATAAAGAGGGAGCAGACATTCACTTTGTGATGACCATGGGTTCGTACGGAATAAAAGATACTTTTTTGGTCTTTGAGACAAAAGATGATTTGCTTTGGTTAAAACAGATGTGGTTGAACCTACTGTTTTATGGTGGGGCACTTTTTATCGCCTTACTGACCATAGGAGTTGTGCTCTCGCGTCTTTTTATCCGTCCTATGCGTGAGGCGGTCTTGCTTCTTGACAACTTCATCAAAGACACGACACATGAACTCAACACACCTGTCAGTACTATTGTGACTAACGTAGAGACCATCGACGAAACACTACTCGATGATAAAACAGCTAAAAAGATCCGACGTATTGAGATCTCGGCAAAGACCATTGCTTCGATCTATGAGGATCTGACGTACCTTATCTTGCACCACAAGGTAGCAGTCGTCAATGAACCTATCGCGGTTGAAGAACTCCTCAAAGAGCGACTCGCCTATTTTAGTGAGCACTTTGTACAAAAGCAGTTGACACTTAAAGCGCAGTTGAATCCTTGTTCTTTAGTCATCGACAGGACTAAACTCATTCGTATCATTGATAATCTGCTCTCAAATGCTATTAAGTATAACAAGCGTGGTGGAACTATTGAAGTGCTACTTACTAAGGAGAAGTTAGAAGTCAGTGATAGCGGAAGAGGTATTGCCAATGAGAAACTAAGACATATCTTTGAGCGTTACAGTCGGTTTGACACAAGCGTGGGTGGTTTTGGGATCGGTCTGCACATTGTTGCTTCGATCGTCGAAGAGTATGGTTTTCGAGTTGAGGTAGCGTCGCGCCCCGAAGTGGGGACGACGATTACTGTTTTTTGGCAGCAATAAACGCTGCCACAGTTTTGATCTGCTCTTCATCATAGTTGGCGACTTGACCTTTCATCAAGGCTTTCATCGAACCACCATAACTGCCATCCTTATAGCCCTTAAGTGCGGTAACGATCTCCTCTTGACTCATTTCATTAATGATCTTACTTTTGTTAAGAGCATGCTTTTCACCTGTAGCACCATGACATGAGGCACATTTTTTAAAAAGATCAGCGCCTTCTGACGCACCTAGTATTGCTGTTATTCCTAAGATAAGTAGTAGTGTTTTCATTGTTTTTCCTTTTATTTGATCTGGTGGAGGGGGACACGGCGTCCATTTTTTTTAACGCTTCGCTAAAAAATAGAAGTCATACCCGAAGGGGCAGACCCTGTCCCTCTGTTGGAGAGTTGAAATTGTATTGGTTAAAGACAAAGGTATTGCCTTTATCCCATTTACCATTCACGATTCCCCATTTCCCGCTGCAAAGCAGCTCTTCTACCCACAACTAGGTACATTACCTGAGTCTGAGCCATATTCATAAAGAAAGTCTTTAAGATGAGGTGCATACTTTTTAAACTTTTTACTGTTGGTATACTTCTCTCCTTTAGTATCTTTATGCCAAGATTTAAAGCCAGCGTTTTCATTAGAAAAAGCGGCTTCCCATTCGTCTTGTGTTTTCATGGCAGCACCTTTTGTACCGTTACCATGACACTTTTTACACTGCTTTAAGTAGGCCTTTTGACCTTTTTTAATATCGGCGGACAGATTGGGAACAAAGGCACTACTTAAAAGTAGTGCGACTAAAACGCTTTTAATCGATGTTTGAGCTAAGTTCATAATAAAACTCCTATTTTTAAGATGCCACAGTATAGAAAGTCATTGTGTAGCGATTGTGAATGTTAAAAATGAGTGTTGATTAGTGCAGAAAAAAGCCTTAAAAGCCCTGAAAATAGACTTCTACGAAAGATATTTGAAATTCAGTAAATTAACTCAATTTCTTTACTTTCATTTTATGCTTACTAAGAGTATAATTGCGCCAACAAATTTTAATTACGTCATCAATAAATCATCTGAAAATCAATGAGGATGCTTTTGTCTATACTCAGCGTTAGATAACCTTCACCGTAGCTACGGCTACGCTAAAGAACACCTGCCTCGATTATAAACAAAATCATCCTCATTGATTTTTAGATGATTTATTGGTGACGTAATATCTATATGAACGGTTTTATTCGTCTTTTAAGCAAAAGCAAACAAAGCGAAGATTACAATTTTGTAATACTTGTTCAAAGAAGGTACATAAACGATGAACGCAACAGAGATTGAAAAATTAGGCATCCAAAATGTTGGTAAGCTTTACTACAACCTAAGTTATGATGACCTCATTAAACACGAACTTGACAATGGTGAGTGTGCTCTTGCTGACAATGGTGCAACCATGGTCGACACAGGTATCTTCACAGGTCGTAGCCCTAAAGATAAATACTTTGTAGACCAAGAACCTTCCAACAAGTACATTGGTTGGGGTAGTGTTAACCAGAAGATCTCTCAAGAGAACTACGAAGAACTTTACAAGATCGGTACAGAGCAACTTTCTGGTAGCGACCTTTATGTGATGGACCTTTTTACCGGTTCTTCACCAACGAGCAAGCGTAATGTACGTTTTATCTCTGAGATCGCTTGGCAAGCTCACTTCGTTAAAAACATGTTTATTCGTCCAAAAGAGAACGAACTCGATGGTTTTAAACCTGACTTTACAGTTATCAATGCTTGTAAAGCAACCAACGATCGTTACGAAGAGATGGGTTTACACTCAGAAGTCTTTGTAGTCTTTAATGTTGAAGAAAATGTAGCCGTTATCGGTGGTACATGGTACGGTGGTGAGATGAAGAAGGGTATCTTCTCTATGATGAACTACTGGCTTCCACTTGAAGGTAAGATGGCAATGCACTGTTCTGCAAACGTAGGTAAAGATGGCGACACAGCCCTTTTCTTCGGTCTAAGTGGTACGGGTAAAACGACACTTTCTACTGATCCAAATCGCGCCCTCATCGGTGATGATGAACATGGTTGGGATGACCATGGTGTCTTTAACTTCGAGGGTGGATGTTATG
>JAJRVE010000182.1 GCA_024277445.1 Campylobacterales bacterium | reverse complement strand
TTAGCTGAATAGGTCGGGGCGTAGCTCAGTCTGGTTAGAGTACCTGGTTTGGGACCAGGGGGTCGAAGGTTCGAGTCCTTTCGCCCCGACCACTCTATTTTATATTTATTTCTCTTTATACACATGGTGGGATTAGCTCAGTTGGTTAGAGCACTGGTTTGTGGTGCCGGGGGTCGCGGGTTCGAATCCCGTATCCCACCCCATTTAAAAGAAACAAAATTTAAAATAAGACATTTTAGAACGACAGTGTGCGCCCGTGGCTCAACTGGATAGAGTAGCGGTTTTCGGCACCGCCGGTTACAGGTTCGAACCCTGTCGGGCGCACCACAAAACATGTGCGCTCTTAGCTCAGCTGGATAGAGCAACGCCCTTCTAAGGCGTAGGCCAAAGGTTCGAATCCTTTAGGGCGTACCACTTATACTGCTTGCCTCTATGGCGATGAAGCATAAAAACAAAATGATAGATGTTATTTGAACAAATTATTAATGTTAACAAACGCGGACGTGGTGGAATTGGTAGACACGCCAGACTTAGGATCTGGTGCCTCACGGTGTGGAGGTTCAAGTCCTCTCGTCCGCACCATTAGAAGTTAACATTTATAAAACATTATTACAAACATGCGGACGTGGTGGAATTGGTAGACACGCCAGACTTAGGATCTGGTGCCTCACGGTGTGGAGGTTCAAGTCCTCTCGTCCGCACCACTTAACGTTTCGTTTCATTTATGAAATAAGACATTAAAATTATTTGATTTTTAGTTGAAATCAAGGCAGTTGAGAAAGAGGAATACATCAGGTATCCGAAAGAACAACTAACGCAGAGTTCGACAAAAAGCAAAAATTTTAAATGGCGCGGAATAGAGCAGTTCGGTAGCTCGTCGGGCTCATAACCCGAAGGTCACAGGTTCAAATCCTGTTTCCGCAACCAATCAAAAAAACATATAACTTACATTACAAAACTTCTTCAAACATTTTGGGGTATCGCCAAGCGGTAAGGCACCAGTTTTTGGTACTGGCATTCGGGGGTTCGAATCCCTCTACCCCATCCACTTTTACGACTCTTTTTCCTTTACTCTTCGTTGTCAACAAGCTCATGTACACCAGTACACTTCACTAATTTCCGCCTTGATTAAAGAAAAAATAGCCCTAAAAGCTAGCTTTTGATCACTACTACGACATTTATTTGCGGATAACTTTACTTTTTTGGTGCGGGGTATTTGGCTTTGATGGCATCGACGAAGGCGTAGCACTCTTTTTGGAGGTGTTTTAGGTTTTGGGAGTTGTCTATGACCCAGGTGGCTTTTGCCTTTTTCTCATCAATTGGCATCTGTGAGGCAATGCGTCGTAGGGACTCCTCTTCAGAGTAGCCATTACGTTTCATAAAACGTTCTAGCTGTACATCTGCAGGGGTATAGACGACAACTGAGTCTTGGATGTTATAGGCATTACCTTCAAAGAAGAGCGGGATGTCAATAAGGTAGGGGTATTTAAAACTGTCCTGTTTTTCGCTTTGACGTTCGATCTCTTGGCGAATGAGGGGGTGTAAAAAAGATTCTAAGAGGGATTTTTTTGTCTCATCAGCAAAGACAAGCTTTCCAAGTGCGGGACGATCTACTTTACCACGGGGAGTGATAAACTCACTGCCAAAATGCTCTTGAACCCAAGCTACATTTTGCTCTAAAATGGTGTGTGAGATCTTGTCAGCATCGATGATACGTAGACCGCTTAGTCCTAAAAGTGAAGCAACCGTACTTTTGCCGGTTGCGATGCCTCCCGTTAAAGCGATCGCGTACTCAAATGCCATAAAGACCTCTCTTAGGTAAAATTAGTTTCTGATTGTACCTAAGTATGCTTTACGAACATCATTTCCTGTTGCAAAAGCAGCAGGGTGAACGTCACAGTTGTAGTACTTCTGACCATCTAACATGTCAGTACGGTGCAAGATGATGTCTGCTGTTGGATGGTAAGACTTAGAAGCAAGAAGAAGTGTCTCACCATTGCCGATGTTGTATGGCATGATGATCTTGAAGTAGTTACCAAGAACCTGCATAAGTTGCTTGTTCGCTGCTTCATCATCAAGACTTGGATGTTTCATAACCACTAAGCCCTCTTCATTTAAGACACGGTTAACGTGTGCAAGCGCCGCGGCATCGTCTGTTAGTGTATCGATCAGTACTACTTCAACCGAAGCGTCTGCCTCTTCACGAAGTGCTGCTGTTACATCAGACGCACTAACTGTCTTAGAAGCGATAGCATCATGACGTGCTACTTCACTCTCTAGTGCCGCTGCATCATCACTGACGATCAATACGTTTTGTGGCTTTTTAACGGTACAAAGTGGTACATGGACCATCATTTCTGGGTAGATATATTCTTTCATAACTGTTGTTCCTTAGTCGTAGCGTTTTACAACACTTTTATAATGGTGGGATTTTAACATCTTATTATTAAGCCAACCTCCAAAATCCATCCTCCTTTCATAACTAAGCTTAAACATGTTAACAAAGACTCTAATAAGCACATAACAACAAATTAGCTATAATCGCGACTATTATAATTATGTGGAGCTACCATGAGCCAAATCAGCTACAAAGATGCCGGTGTCGATATTGACGCAGGAAACAGTTTTGTCGAGAACATCAAACCCTTAGTAAAATCAACACGTATTCCCGGTGTTCTTGGTGGGATTGGCTCTTTTGCGGGTGCCTTTGAACTACCTACTGGGTACAAAGAACCCGTTATGCTTGCTGCAACCGATGGTGTTGGTACAAAGCTTAAACTTGCTATCGACTCAGGTATCTACAACACTGTTGGTATCGACCTTGTTGCGATGTGTGTCAATGACCTCATCTGTAACAATGGAACGCCATCATTTTTCCTTGACTACTACGCAACAGGCAAGCTAGAAGTCGAAGTAGCAACAGCTGTTGTCTCTGGTATCGCTGAAGGATGTATCCAGTCAGAGTGTGCACTTATCGGTGGTGAGACGGCTGAGATGCCAGGTATGTACGCTGAAGACGACTTTGATCTTGCTGGTTTTGCGGTTGGTGTTGCTGAGAAATCAGAGCTTGACACGGTGAGCAATGTACGTGAGGGTGACACCCTTCTAGCACTGCCTAGTTCAGGTCTTCACTCTAACGGTTTCTCGCTTGCACGTAAGGTCCTTTTCGAGAAGATGGAACTTGACTTCACGAAAGAGTTTAATGGTAAACCACTTATCGAGTCACTTCTTGCACCCACTAAGATCTATGTTAAGACTTACAAAAAACTCAAAAAACAGATCCAGGCGATGGCACACATCACTGGTGGTGGTCTTGTTGAGAACCTTCCACGTGTTCTTCCTGAAGGACTTCGTGCTGAGATCCAAGACACTAAGATCCAGGTTCTTCCTATCTTTGAACTGATGAGCGAGCATGTAGCACGTGACGAGATGTTCAGAGCCTTTAACATGGGTGTGGGTATGGTACTTGTTGTACGTCCAGAAGATGTTCAGTATGTTCTTGACAACTCCGATGCTTATGAGATCGGTAAGATCGTTGCGGGTGAGCGCGAAGCCGTCATCCTCTAATCATCTAAAGAGGGATAATGAAGCCAAACCTTTTACTTTTACTTCTTCCCTCTCTGCTTCTAGCACAGGAGTATGGCACCATCTTTATGAGTGCTACTCTTTTTACCCTTCTTCTTACGCTCGTCTTTCTCCTTTTTACCTACATCAAAAAGCTACAACGTGAAAACATTAAGAACCGTACACTTTTTGAGCACAGTGATGTTGCCACACTTTTTATCAACACCAAGGGGATCGTCGTTGCACTTAATGAGAGTGCCAAAAGCTTACTAGGCTATAGCAAAAAGCAGATAACATCACAAAAATGGTACGAAAAACTTCTTCCAGATGAAAGTGCTATTAAGATTAGACACGCTATCCATCATAGTCTCAAACAAGATGCGCGTACCCATTTTAACACGCCCATCATCTGTGCCAACGGCGAGATCTTAACCTGTCAGTGCCATCTGACCAACCTTCCCGAACCACTGCGAGGCACCCTACTCACCATCGTTGACATCACGAAAGATACTACTTTAGAAGAGGAGTTACAACGTGTACAAACACATCTTGCAGAGACACAAAATGCCTTTGAAGAGTTAGATGAGCAATTTAAAGTCACCTTTGACATCGCTATCAACGGGATCGCACTCTTAGATGAAGCAGGGAAGATCAGCTATCTTAACCGCGCCATTACCGAGATGTATGAATATAATGAAGATTACCTCAAACACCTTGGCATCACCCCATTGCTAGGCGATGAAGAAGCTACTAAAGCCCTACTTGCTACTGCTAAACGTGGCGAGAAGATCGACAAGATGCATATTCGCTCTCAAACACGCACGGGTAAAGCTCTCGATGTCGATTTGACGTTGGGTTATCTGCCTGAACTCAAACAGTACTATATGGTTGTTCAAGATATCACTAAAGCACTAGCCTATACAACTGAACTTAAAAGAAGTAAAAAGAGCCTTGAACAACGTGTCATTAAAGACTGTCTGACAACTGCCTATAATCGCTCCTACATGGAAGAGCGTCTAGAGCATCTTATTGATGTAGAAAAGATAGCGTTTGGTCTGATCATCCTTGACATTGACCATTTTAAACAAGTGAACGATACCTACGGCCACCTTGTTGGGGATGATGTCCTGATTAACCTTGTCAATGCACTACAAGAAAAACTTCGCAAAGGCGATACTCTCGCGCGATTTGGTGGCGAAGAGTTTGTCATAATTTTACCGCATGCTACCCACAGTGAAAGCCTTGCTATTGCCCATAAACTACGTGAGTATATTGCCTCACTACAGTTTGAAGGGTGCCCAAAAATCACCTGTAGTTTTGGCGTGGAGACTTGTGACAGCACCACAGACAGACGAACCCTACTCCTCTCAGCAGACCGCGCGCTTTACAAGGCAAAAGAGAGTGGACGTAATTGCGTTGTTGATGCCCATGCGCTCAGAACGAGTGATTATTCCATCTAAAAGTGTATGAATACGCAACACACGTTTGGCTATACTATAGTCCATACCTATCATGTAAAGAGCATCTATGCGATCCATTAAAACCTTAATTTTTAGACACTTTTTTGTTCAGGCACTACTCCCTATTTTTATCATAGAGTTTTCACTTATCCTCACACTCTTTTTACTCAACAACTATCAATCCCAACAGAACAAAGACGCCCTACAAGGTATCGCCAACGAAGCCTTTGTAGAGATCGCCACTCAAACGTCTGAGCGCATCAACCAACACTTCACTCATACCAAAAATGCCCTAGAGCAGTTAACCAACACCAGTGAGATCTTTCTCAGCATGCGAGACCAACGTCCAACCCGCAGTGAAAACTACCAATACATAGACAGTTATTTTCAGTACGCACCTCCACATATCACTAAAAATGGCTTCTACCGCTACATGCAGCCTAAAAACACAACCGTCTATACAACCAACCTCAAAAAGCTCTCTACCTATGACTATTCGATTTTAAACTCGCTGGTTCCCTTGACCCCTATCTCAAAAGCTATTGTCGAGACACAGCACTCACTCATCACCAATATATGGATCAACATCAACAAAAAATATGCCTTTAGTTATCCACCTATTAATCCAAAAGAGGAGCTGACACCAACGCTTGATGTTACAAAGTTCAATTTTTACTACAGTGCTGACCCTACCCACAACCCTAACAAAAAGACACTCTTTATCCCCCTCTATAAAGAGGCATGGGCACTTAAAAATGGAGAGTTAGGTACCTATGTACGACCACTCTATCTTGACACCTACTTTATGGGTGTGGCAGGGTTTACCCTTAACGCTAAAGAGATCGCAAGCGTCATTAACGCCCTAGACCTCCCTTTTGAAGCGCGAGCCATGTTACTTGACAAAGACAACACCCTCATCGCTTCTTCTAATCCTCACGCCATCAAAAAAGATTTTAATGCCCACTCTTTTTACCAGATGCATGCCGAAGCGATGCCACACGCAGAGAGCACCATGACCATAAAGATGGAGCGTCTTAAAAAAGAGCATTTCATTACCAGCACGATGAAGATCAGTGGAACTGACCTTAAGCTTGTCATCTATGTCGACAAAGCAACCATCTTTGCCCCTATCGATGTCGTCAGTCAACACAGTGTGCAGATCGGTCTCTTTTTCATCATGGGCATTGCACTCTTCTACTTTCTCTTCTTCTGGTTTAACTTCATCTCACTTAAGCGCCTTGCTAAGGCTATCACCAAGCCCTTGAGTGCCATTGTCACCTTCTCCTCGCAGTTAGGTAGACAAGAGAAGTTCCACCTAGAATCCTCTAAGATCAAAGAGCTAGAGACACTTAACACCAACCTTAACAGCACCCACCAAGAGCTACTCGACATGCTCATTAAAGACAAAGAGAGTGGTCTCTGTAACCGTCATAAACTACTCATAGACCTACCCAACACAGAGGCAACCTCACTTCTAGTACTTAAGGTCAAAAACTATCACACCATCTTGAGTTATTATGGCCAAGAGAGTGCGCTTGCGCTCTTAGCGTGTATAGCTAGTGCATTAAATAAAGAAGATAAGACCAAACTCTACCGCATTACAGACAGTGAGATAGCTGTGCTTGTTCACCAGCAACAACCAGCTTATTTCACAACACTGCTTCAGACACTTAATGCCATACAGACAACCTACAACAGTGTTGAGCTTCACCCCTTTGTCTACGCCGGCATCAGCACTATCAGCCACGATGTCACGGACTTAGACAAAGCGACCTTAGCCCTTCAAAATGCACTCAACAACAAGACCTCCACGCCCATCTATTATGAAGAGGCTTTTGACAACAGCCGTCAGATCCATGAGAACCTCATGTGGGCAGGTAAGCTTAAAGAGGCCATCACTGAAGATCGTATTAAGCCCTACTTCCAACCCATCTACAACCTTAAAAGCGAGAAGATTGAGAAGTTTGAAGCCCTTGTTCGCATCGAAGAAGCAGGTAAAGTACTCTCACCCCAACAGTTTTTAGAGAGTGCCGAAAAGATGGGACGTCTACATGAGATAACACTCATGATGATCAAAAAGGTCTATCAGGTAGCAGCCCTACACCCAACGCTCACCTTCTCTATCAACCTCTCATTTAAAGACATTCAAGATGCACGCATCTTAGCCTTTATCATCAAGGAGACCCATCACTACAAGATCAAGCCGCAGCAGATCGTCTTTGAACTACTGGAGACGGAAGCGATCGAAGATGCCCAAAAGAGCATTGCCTTCTTTAATGAACTTAAACGCACTGGTTTTGGCATCGCTATCGATGACTTTGGAACAGGTCACTCCAACTTCGCCAACCTCTCCATGATGCAAGTTGACTTCATTAAGATCGATGGACAGTTTGTCAAAGACATTGTCACTAACAAAAACTCTTACGCTATCTCTAAAAGTATTCATGAGTTTGCCAAGGTCATGGGTGCGCAAAGCATTGCAGAGTTTGTCAAAGACCAAGAGACCTTAGCGGTCGTAAAAACATTAGGCGTAGACTATATCCAAGGTTTTGTGATCTCTCCAGCTGTTGACGAGAGCGAAATAGCCACACTTCTTAAAAAGTTTAACCACCACTAAACCGCCCTAAAGAGAGCCAAAATTTCGCTTGTTAGCTACGAATTGGCTACAAAATCACAAAAAGTAATCATTTATTTGTTTTATCTTCAAAAGACAGCTATAATACCCCCGATGAAAGATGAGGCTCGAGTTCATCTTTAGTGTGTAACCAGTATTATTCTGATAGACCTGAAGACTCCCCGATTTTGATTCCGCTTCGAAAGAAGTGTATATTTTCCCTAAAAGGACGCGTAATGGCAGAATTACAAAACGGATCAGTTAAATGGTTCAACGATGAAAAAGGTTACGGATTTATCCAACAAGACAATGGCGGAGCAGATGTATTTGTTCACTTTCGTCAAGTAAACAGCACTGGTCACGGTCGTGTTACACTAGCAGAAGGTCAAAAAGTGACTTTCGAAGTTGGTGAAGGTCAAAAAGGCCCTCAAGCAGAGAACGTTACACCACTGTAATCACTCTTCTTTACAGGCTTCGGCCTGTAACCTCTAAAACCCTCTTTTTAAACCCCACATTTTTCAAACTATTCACAAAACACTTTTTTAAAACAACACACACTTTCAAAACAGCTACACAATTAACTGTAGAGTTTTACGGAACCGCTGACTTGTCTGCGGCTAAATGCCACCTCGCAATGAATTGTCACAGCTTCTCAGCAACAATCACCTGTTTTTTCATACGATAGATCTCATAATCTTCATTTTCATATTCGTCATAATGTAGTATCTTGTAGCCATCTGAAAAGATCGTACGCAACTCCCCTGCTTCGAGCAAGTTCGAAGCTTTAGAGTTCTCTTTCTCATTGCGTTCATCAGACATATAGGTCTCAACGATGTAGAGACCACCCCTCTTCAACCCCTCTTTACTCCGCTCTATCAGAGTACGGTCTAAAAAGTTGCTCATCAGCACAAGGTCATAACCTGCTGGCATGATCTCAAAGGTATCAAGGTCATGTAAGAGGGGTAAAACCTTCTCGGACAAGCCTCTCGATTGTGCTTCACTCACCAATGTGTCAACAGCAACCTTCGCAATATCAACCGCATCAACCACATAGCCTTGTTCAGCCAGATAAAGGCTGTTTCGTCCTGCCCCACAAGCAAGGTCAAGTGCCCTCTTACCTTCACCCCGTGGAAGGTACTGCTTTAACACGGCACTAGCATCACGAGGTCGAAGTAGCTGTGGCTTTGCTAGATACTTCTT
>JAJRVE010000181.1 GCA_024277445.1 Campylobacterales bacterium | reverse complement strand
AATGCGTAGGTCAACATCTTCTTTGTGAAGAAGTCTTGAACGCTGAGTGTCCAGAGGTTTTGCATTACATGTTTTCCTGTATGAGTTTGATCACTTTTTTAATACCGGCAGCATCCACTTCACCTTCGTGCATATAGATGACCTTGCCTGACTTGTCAAGAAGGATAATGTCGTTGTTGTCATCGGCTATCTTCCACGCCTCGATGATATGTTTGTCCATATCTTTAACATAGGTAGTATGAGGGAACTTCTCTTGTTTACCTTCTAAAACAGACTGTATAGCAAAGTTTGGTTTCCACGTTGCAGCCATGTTGATGATGGCGACTGAGGCAAACTTATCACGGTCTGGTTCAGCTGCTTTTACGGCGTCACTGAGTGCATCGTTGAGGTCACTCTCATCAGGGTCGACATAAAAAACGAGGTGTACCTTGCCTTTTAATTCAGAACTTTTCCAGTCACCACCAGCAACACGCCCACCTTTGTCTCCATCGAGTGTAATAGAAGGAAGTGTTTGACCGAGCTCTATGGCAGAGAGTGAAAGTGAAAAGAGTAGGGGTAGCAAAAGCATTTTTTTCATAGTTGTCCTTTTAATTACGCCACCAACTAAACATATCAAGTTTCAAGAGAGCGAGAAGAGGTAAGATTCAAGTGGAGAGATATGAGGCCTAGCCGTAGCTAAGCCGACTTATCTATCTGCTTGAAGATTGCCTCTTATCACCCTCCCCGAAGGGTGAGGGTACTTTTGCACATACTCTGCGTTAGACAACCTCCACCGTAGCTACGGCTACGCTGAAGAACATCTGCCTTGATTATGCACAAAATTACCCTCATTGAAAATGATATGTTTAGTTGGTGGCGTAATAAGTAGTTTATCATAGCAAAAAAAAGAAAATTAAAGGATGGGGAAACACCATCCTTCATCTTTAGCTTCATCTTGCATGGGTGTAGTCTCTCCATCTAGGATCTTTGCACCAGCATAGACACAGAGTAAGGCGTCCACAAGATGCTCATCAAAATCCATAGTCTGTTTAAAATACTCCAAGACGACGGCAGGCTCTTTTTTATAGCCTGCAAACCCCAAACTTTGTGCGATCTGCTTTGGATAGACTTCATATATAGGCACTTTTTTACCTTGTATGGTGATGCAGGGAAAGTGATAATCAAAATGATGTAATAGTGCAATAGCACGTGCCGTTAATCGACCGATGCGATCACCAGCAGGGGGCATCGGTCGAAGCCCAAAGGTTTTAAAGAGGTAGTAGTCAGTGTAGCGAAACAGATAGGGGTTGATGAGCTCACCACTTCCTTCTCTTGGTGGTGAAATAACACTTGGATCGATAAGCGGACGAGGCAGACTCAGTGGGGCATCAATAGCGATGGCATCGATCTCTAAGCGTTCAAAAAGATCGACAATGAAGTGTTGACAACTCAGATGCTCTTTATGTTTAGGCTCTTTGATAGCTTCGATGATCTCTATCTTGTCATTAGTGACATGGGCGTAGATATAAGCAGAGTTTCCACTCATACAGCCACCAAGATCGATACCTAAAATTTTATAGACTTTTTGCATATAAGATTGTATACTAATCTTACCAATGCAAAGTTATAAATTTATCGTCTCAGGCCGCGTACAAGGTGTCTATTATCGTGTTAATGTTGCTAAAAATGCCAAGGCTGCAGGCTTTAGTGGTTATGTTAAAAACTTAGCCAATGGAAGCGTTGAAGCGTGTGTTACCTGTGAGAAGGAGCAGTTAGAGAGCTTTAAGGCTATCTTACGTAAGGGTTCACTTCTTAGTGAGGTGAGTACGATAGAGTGTGCTTCATGCGATCAACATTTTAGTGGCGATTTTGAAGTCAAAAAGTGACTTGCTACTTTTCACGCGCTAGCTCTTCTCCTGCTATCATCCCACTTGTCCAGGCAAAGTTGAAGTTGTAGCCACCACGTTTACCAACGATATCGATCACCTCACCCGCAAAGTAGAGTCCATCTACTAAGGTAGATGCCATTGTCTTAGGGTCGATCTGTGAGGTACTAACCCCACCACCACTCACTTCGGCATGTTTAAACCCATGGGTATCGATGATCTCAAAACGCCAATCTTGAAGTTGGTGGGCAAGCTTTTTGATCTCTTTGGTGTTAAGTGAGGATGCTTTTTTTGTAGAATCTATCTTGGCACTTTTTAAGAGATGTGGAACGATCTTAGTCGATAGCATTCCCGATAGGGCGCTCTCTAAGGTATGCTCCGCAACCGCGTTAAAGAGTTTTTCAAGTTGTGCTGAGAGCGCTTGACGGTTAAAACGGGGAAGTAGATTAAGACCAACATGGACTTGCTGGTACTCACTCAAGGCTAAAGAGGCTTTTTGACTGATGTCTAAGATGGCTAGACCAGAGATGCCATAACGTGTAAAGAGTATGTCTCCCGTAATCTTCTCTTCAGGCTTGCCGTTTAAGTAGAGTGTCACTTCGGCTACTGTTTTTACACCTGCCATCTTATGGTGAACATCAGAGTCTATATGCAGCTGTACGAGAGAAGGGTATGCAGGTTCTATAGTGTGTTCAAAGTGCTTGGCAAAGCCATAGCCATCAGCAGTAGCACCTAACTGTGGCGCTGCTTCTGAACCGGTAGCAAGGAGAACCTTGTCGTAACTTTTTTTAGAACCCTCTGCGGTAACCACAAACTGCTTCTCATCTTTAGTGATGTTAAGCACCTTCTCTTCCGTTAGTATGCTAACACCTGCAGCTCTGACAGCTTCGCTAAAAGCGATAACCACGGACTTCGCCTCATTAGAAAGTGGGTAGCAACGTCCATCATCTTTAACGTCAAGTAATAGACCGATAGAGAGACAAAACTT
>JAJRVE010000180.1 GCA_024277445.1 Campylobacterales bacterium | reverse complement strand
TTGGTACACCTTGTACCGAAGTGATCCCGACGGCGTACATCGGTACGACGAGTGGTGAACTCCGGTGCAAGGTGTGCTGAAGCTATACTTTTAGAGGTGTTTTATTTTGACGTTTGAGTTTAGCAACCATCCTGTGATGACCATCAAAAGAATCGTAACAAACGCAGGAAAAACATAAACACCACCTAAAAACACAAACCACAAAACAATAGCACCCATCGGTGTTGGCAGGCCGGTAAAGTATTCATCAACTTCACCCTCTTCAGCATTGATATTAAAATGGATAAGTCGGCGAAGACCACTGATGATGTAGTAGATCGAGACACCCGCAGCAAGAACAAAGATAAATGATGAGGTCTCGGGTTGGTCGATGAGTGCGACAAAAATGATGAAGACAGGGGTTAAGACAAATGATAAAAAGTCAGCATAAGAGTCAAGCTGAATCCCAAACTCGTTAGAGAGACCATGCTTACGTGCCATCTTGCCATCAAAGATATCAAAGCCACCACCAATCCATAAAAAGACAATAGCCCAAACAAAGTTTCCTTGTGTCGCTAGGTACATCGCAATAAGGCCACTGGCTAAGTTTCCAAAGGTGAACATGTTGGCTAAGTTGAAATGGCTGTCCGCGCGGTAGAGAAAATTCATTAAAATCCTTAATTATTTAAAAGTGATATTATAGCAAAAAGCGTACAAACTTACAGAAGTTGATCTAATTTTGAAAATTCAATGCTAATTAATTTGATTTTTATTATCATTACGGAAATACTATATACAAATGACAATTTATGAACACATTAACTGATTGCCCGAGAGGGTGTGAAACGACTATTAAAAAACTACACGCTACAGGACCACTCAAGCAGAGACTTGTCTCTTTTGGGATTATGAAGGGTGCTACCGTCACTTTGATGGAGTATGCACCACGTAAGAGTACTGTTGAGGTCAAAGTGGGCAAGATGCGTCTTGCTTTACGTAAAGAAGAAGCCGATATGATTGAGGTAAATGATGCAAGAAACTAACGCGCCAACCTGTCCGGTTATCGCTAACCACATCAAGATAGCACTTGTTGGTCAGCCCAATGTGGGTAAGAGTATGCTCATTAACTCTATCTCCAATGCACACTTACATGTCGGAAACTTCACCGGGGTAACGGTTGAAAAGACAGAAGTTTTATTTGACTACAACGACTACCACTTTACGGTGGTCGATCTTCCTGGAACCTACGCCTTTACCAATTACACCATCGAAGAGCGTGTAACGCATGACTTTTTATGTAATGAAGAGTATGACCTTGTGATTAACGTTGTAGACTCGACTAACTTGGAGAAGAACCTTCAACTCACCGCAGAGTTGATGACCATGAGTAAAAAGATGGTCTTAGCACTAAACATGAGTGATGAAGCAGACAAAGAGGGCATTATGGTTGATGCTACTTACTTGTCGCAACTCTTAGATCTTCCTGCTGTACGTGTCTCTGCCGTCTCTAAAATAGGTCTTGATGAACTAATGGATGCCGTTATCGCAGTATATGAAGCGCCGATCGTGGAGCCAAAACTCATCTTTTCAGAAGCCGTTGAAGAGGAGATCGCCAACATACAAGGCTACCTCGATCGCCATCACTTTAAAGCAACGATCTCCAACCGAAACATGGCGATAAACCTGCTTCAACAAGAGAAAAAGACCTACCAAACGCTTCATGATAACCCTCTATGGACAGAACTTCAACCTATGCTTATCGAAGCAGACAAGCACATCGAACTGCACCATGATAGTGAGGACATCAAAGAGATCTTTGCGGAAGAGTATGCCGCCTTTAACCGTGGTGTTATTACGGAAGTGGTCAAAGAAAAAAAGCTCAATGTGATTAAAAGAACAGTGACGGAACGCATCGATAGTATCTTAATCCATCCGCTCTTTGGTATCCCTATCTTTCTCTTTTTTATGTGGTCACTGTTTCAACTTACCTTTGAGGTGGGTTCTATCCCTATGGAGTGGATCGATAGCTTCTTTATCTGGTTTGGAGATGTTATTGGCACAACGATTGCGAATGATGATATGCGCTCTTTAGTTGTTGATGGTCTCATCAGTGGTGTGGGTGCAGTGATTATGTTTGTACCAAACATTATGATCTTGTTTATCGGTATCGCCCTCTTAGAGTCTACCGGCTATATGTCACGAGTGGCTTTCTTACTCGATGGCTTTTTTCATAAGTTTGGTCTACATGGACAATCGTTTATCCCGCTTGTAACAGGTTTTGGATGTTCTATACCAGCTTATATGTCAGCACGTATCTTGAAAAATGATCGAGATCGCTTGTTAACACTTTTCATCATTGGTTTTATGAGTTGTGGAGCAAGACTACCTGTTTATGTCCTGTTTGCAGGTGCTTTTTTCTCTGAGAGTGCTGCGGGGAACATTCTTTTTGCTATCTATATCAGTGGTGCAGTGATCGGTCTACTTGCGGCTAAGGTCTTAAAGATGACTGCCTTTAAAGGTGCGGATGAACCCTTTGTTATGGAGATGCCAAAGTATCGTCTGCCATCATTTAAACTGATCTGGCATACGGTGATGACTAAGACATGGATGTACTTGAAAAAAGCGGGTACTTTTATTGCTGCGGCTACTATTTTGGTGTGGTTTTTAAGTAACTATCCACACAATGAAGAGATCAACACGACCTACAGTGTTCAGCTTCAACACGCACAAAGCGATGCAGAGCGAACGCTTCTGACTAACAAGCTACAAGAGAGCCAGTTGGAACACAGTTACTTAGGGAGCATCGGTAAGTTTATGGAACCTGCTTTTGCACCGCTAGGATTTGACTGGAAGATGACAGTCGCGCTTCAAGCAGGACTTGCAGCTAAAGAGGTTGTCGTTTCAACGCTTGGTGTGCTCTATGCTATGGGCAGCGATGTGACTGAAGCAGATAGCTCATTAGCCTCGGCGATCAGTAAAAACATCCCCTTCGCATCGGGTGTTGCCTTTATCGTCTTTGTGATGATCTATCTACCTTGTCTTGCGGCTTCGGTTGTCTTTACCCGTGAAGCAGGAGGGATCAAGTACTTTGTCTATCTCTTCATCTTTACAACAATAACAGCATATGTCCTGTCATTTATCGCATATAGGGTGACTTTATTGCTAATGTAGCGCACTCTTGCCCACACAATGCGAGAAGTTAACCAAATATTAGTCATCTTGGGATAAAATCAACTTATGATAAAAATATTAATGATTGAAGATGATCTCGAATTAGCGGAGATCCTAACCGAATTTTTAGAACAGCTAAAACAAGAAGAGATAAAAGTTGAAACGGAAGACGATCCGTTTAAAGCATTAAGCATATTAAAGCTCAAAGAGTTTGACTTAGTCATCTTAGACTTGACGCTTCCGGGTATGGATGGTCTTGAGGTTTGTGAAGAGATTCGTAAACGTCAAAACATCCCTATTATTATCTCATCGGCACGTTCTGATGTGACGGACAAGGTAACAGCACTCGAACTTGGTGCAGACGACTACCTACCTAAGCCTTACGATCCACGTGAGCTTGAAGCACGTATCTACTCGGTACTTCGTCGTTATGAAGCAAAAGCAGCAGAGGTAGCTCAGCAGAGTAGTTCTGACTTTAAACTCGACGAAGCAGCGATGCAGATCGCTTATAAAAACCGTCCGCTTGATTTGACCAATGCAGAGTATGGCATCTTGGCATACATGATCAAAAAAGAGGGTATGGTCGTCTCTCGTGAAGACATTATCCACAATGTTGCTGCGATCAATGAAGACTCTTCTAACAAGAGTATTGATGTTATGGTTGGTCGTATCCGTACAAAACTTGGTGACAAAACACTTATCGAGTCTGTTCGTGGTATTGGCTATAAACTCATAAAATAACATCGCTTTTTAAAGGGTACAAATGAGTCGTCATGCAGTTTTATTAACGGTTCTTTTTGCCTTTGTGGTGACACTTCTTAGTGTGACCTATGTGTTTGCGGAGTTCTATAAACTCAACCGTGAGCAGTACATCAACAACACCTTCCTCAAATACACCGTCATCAGTAGAATCTATCGTGAGCACATGCAAAAGCGTACCTCTAGCACCATGCTTGAGGCTAACTTGGCGCTATACAGTCTTTATGCGGTGGAAGATGAGAAGTTAGCTACTAAGATCACACAAGAGGCAAAAATCCTGAAAAGTGAGAATTTTCAGGCGATGAAAGAGAGTAACTCTTTTCAAGTTCGTGCTACTTTTAATCCACAGGACATAGTGGAAGTACGCATCTCGATGTTGCAAGATAAGAATCAAATTTACTTCTTATTGCAAGGACATAATAATGGTGTCTTACTGCTTGATGAGAAGATTAAACCCTATCGTTCGGGTAATATTTTCTACGCCTACTTAGTTATTATCTCCAGTATTACCATCTCATACATCTTGATCTTTATGCGTCTTCGTCCTCTACGTAAACTTCGTAAAAAGATCCGTGATTTTGGAGCGGGAGAGATGCAGACTTCTTTTAAGATGAGTGGTGAAGACGAGATCGCTGTTATCGCTAATGAGCTTGAAAACACACGCCAGAAGATCCGTACCCTCATCGAGTCGCGTACACTTTTTATGCGAAACATCATGCATGAACTAAAAACCCCGATAGCAAAAGGGCGGATCAGTGCGGAGATGTTGGAGAGTGGTAAACAAAAAGAGCGTTTTCAACGTATTTTTTTACGGATGGAGAGTCTCATCAGTGAGTTTGCCTTAGTCGAAGAGGTCTCCACAGGCTTTACCCATGCCCAAAGTGAAGAGTATCGTCTGATCGATCTCATCGATGGGGCTATTGATATGGCAATGGTAGAAAAGGAGTGTGTCTCACAAGATGTAGATGCATCTCAAAAGATTCTCGCTGACTTTAACCTCTTCTCCACAGCCATTAAAAACATGGTAGATAATGCTATGAAGTACTCAACAGACAAACATATTACGATCTCTACGAAAGAGGGTGAATTGTGGTTTGAGAGTAAGGGAGAACGGTTAAAGTATCCGCTTTCGTATTATGTACAACCTTTTACAAAAGATGAAAATTCTAGAGATAGTTTTGGATTGGGGTTGTACTTAGTAGATGCGATTTTACATGCGCATGATATGGCATTGGCGTATGAGTATAAAGAGAAGGAAGGCATAAACTGCTTTATCTTTGAACCAAAGGCTTAGCTTCGGTGCGATTTGCACTTCAGCTTATCTCTTGACGCACACCAGTGCGCCTGCGGAATCACTTCAGCACAACTCACACCAAATCGAAGCCTTTGGTTTGGCTACTCTTTGCTGTGTTGCAGCCCTGGATAAAGTTAGAACTCTCCAGCAGCGGGACATGACTTTCCATTTAGCGTAGCGTTAAAAATGGAACGCCGTGTCCCCCTTCACCAAAAAAACAAATAGTTAGTCA
>JAJRVE010000179.1 GCA_024277445.1 Campylobacterales bacterium | reverse complement strand
AAGAACTACGAGGTAGGTGACATTATTGAAGTGAGTGGTTTTCCATTTGTGACAAACAAAGGTGAACTCTCACTACATGTTGGTACCATTAAGATCTTAACAAAGTCACTTTCCCCTCTTCCAGAGAAGTTCCATGGTATTACGGACAAAGAGCTACGTTACCGTCAACGCTACCTTGATCTTATTATGAATGCAGATGTACGTCGTACTTTTCACATGCGTTCTAAGGTTATTTCGTTGACACGTCGTTTCTTTGAGGACAAGGGCTTTTTAGAAGTTGAAACACCGATGATGCACCCTATTGCTGGTGGCGCAAATGCTAAGCCATTTGTGACACACCATAATGCACTTAGTATAGATCGTTATCTTCGTATTGCTCCTGAGCTTTACCTCAAACGTCTTATTGTCGGTGGTTTTGAAGCGGTCTTTGAGATCAACCGTAACTTTAGAAATGAAGGTATGGATGCTACGCATAATCCTGAGTTTACTTCTATTGAATTCTATTGGGCATATAAAACGTATAAAGATCTGATCGAGATCACAAAAGATTACTTCGCTTACTTATTTGAGCATCTTGACCTACCAACCGTTCTTCCTTATGGTGATATTGAAGTTGACTACAGTCAGTTTACAGAGATACCACTCATCGAGTCATTAACAACCATCGGTGGCGTTCCTGCTGATATTGCAGTCGATAAAGAGAAGATCATCGCTTACTTAAAAGCAGCCCATGTAGATGTTAATGTGGCGATGAACCTTGGTCAACTCCAAGGTGAACTGTTTGACGAGTATGTTGAAGAAAAACTCATCAACCCAACGTTCATTACCATGTACCCTGTTGAGATCTCTCCGCTAGCACGTCGTAATGACGAGAACCCTGAACTAACCGATCGTTTCGAGCTTTTCATCGCTGGACGTGAGATCGCCAATGCCTTCTCTGAGCTTAATGATCCACTTGATCAAAAAGAGCGTTTTGAAGGTCAAATGGCAGCCAAAGAATGTGGTGGTGATGACGAAGCCCATGAGATGGATGCTGACTTCATTAATGCACTCTCATACGGTATGGCACCGACTGCTGGACAAGGTATCGGTATGGACCGTCTTGTGATGTTGCTCACAAACGAGCACTCCATCCGTGATGTACTTCTCTTTCCTGCGATGAAGCCTCTACCAACAGAGTGCCAAGCAGACGAAGAGACAGAAGAAAAATAAACTAAAATCAAAGGACAACCATGAGTTTTTTACAAGAATATGACAACGAAGTATACGCACTATGTGAACAAGAGTTAGAGCGTCAAACAGACCACTTAGAGATGATCGCATCAGAGAACTTTACCCTTCCAGCTGTTATGGAAGCGATGGGTTCTGTCTTTACAAACAAGTATGCTGAGGGTTACCCAGCTAAACGTTACTATGGTGGTTGTGAGTACGCTGATGGCGTTGAACAATTGGCTATTGACCGTGCTTGTAAGCTTTTTGACTGTAAATTTGCTAACGTTCAACCACACTCTGGTTCACAAGCAAATGGCGCTGTTTATGCCGCACTTCTTAAAGCGGGAGATAAGATCTTAGGTATGGACCTTTCACACGGTGGTCACCTGACACACGGTTCTAAGCCATCATTTTCTGGTAAAAACTACTCTTCATTTACCTATGGTGTTGAACTTGATGGTCGCATCAACTATGAGCGTGTTTTAGACATCGCACGTATTACTCAACCTAAGATCATCGTTTGTGGTGCTTCTGCTTACGCTCGTGAGATCGACTTTAAGAAGTTCCGTGAGATTGCTGACGAAGTTGGTGCTATTCTTTTTGCTGACATCGCACATATCGCAGGTCTTGTCGCTGCTGGTGAGCACCCTAGCCCATTCCCTTACGCTGATGTTGTTACGACAACAACACACAAGACACTTGCTGGTCCTCGTGGTGGTATGATTATGACCAATGATGAAGATATTGCGAAGAAAGTAAACTCTGCTATCTTCCCAGGTCTTCAAGGTGGTCCATTGGTTCACGTTATCGCTGCTAAGGCAGTTGGTTTCAAGTATAACCTCTCTGCTGAGTGGAAAGAGTATGCTGTTCAGGTTAAGAAAAATGCAGCTATTCTCGCTGACGTGCTAATGAAACGTGGTTATGATGTTGTCAGTGATGGTACAGACAACCACTTGGTACTTGTCTCTTTCATCGGTAAAGAGTTTTCTGGTAAAGATGCTGACGCTGCTCTTGGTAACGCTGGTATGACCGTTAATAAGAACACCGTTCCAGGTGAGACACGCTCTCCATTTGTTACTTCTGGTATCCGTGTTGGTTCTGCTGCACTAACCTCTCGTGGTATGAAAGAGAAAGAGTTCGAGATCATTGCGGAGCGTATGTGTGATGTTCTTGATAACATCGAAGACAGCGCGCGTCACGCAGCGATCAAAGAAGAGCTTAAAGAACTTGCTCAAAACTTCGTTATCTACAACCAACCTACCTACTAATGCAAACGGTCTCTACACTTTTTCCACTTGTACGAGACCACTACTACCTTAAACATCCCAAGATCATCGAAGAGATAAACTTCGAAGGTCACATCTATTTAAGCAAATATGAACGTGTAGATGCTTACCTTAGTGATGAACTCATCGCTAAACACCAAGATCATAAGATCATCTTAGCCACCTCCATACCGCTTGATGCCCCGTTCCTTGTTTTTGACTACAATGGTGATAACAGAGAGCTTTTTTACCATAAGATGATTAAGATCTTACGACAAGAAGGTATTGAAGACGTGATGGCTTTTGAGAGTAAAACACCCTCTCATCTACATATCTACCTCCATTGTGGCGCTATTTCAGCTCCACAAAGAGAAGAACTTGGTAAAATAATCTCACATAAATTAGAAGAGAAACTCCAAAAGCAGTGGCGGATTTTCCCTAATGCTGGTCTACCAGAGGCCTACAATATTTTAAACATACCCTATACAATTTTTAAAGGTTAACCTATGGACGAAAGAAACGAACTCAACGACATCATCTTAAACAAAAGTTCTAAAAGTAACAACACCAAGAAGATACTTCTAACCATCGCCACCTTTGCGATCACCCTGATCATTGTTGTGGTCATCATGAACCAAGTCAGCGGATCAAAAGAGTCATCCCTCCCACATGCACCTCAAAAGCATGAAGCGGTGATAGAAGAAGTCGTTCTTGAGCCTGAAGCAGAGACAACTGAAGAGAGTGTACCGGTGATCGAAAACTCCATAGAGCATACAAGTGAGTTGGTGGACAAGGCAGATGATGACGACAAAGAGGTTGTTGTTCCTGATGGCAAAGATGAAACAGAACGCATTGTAGATGAAGTCTTTGAGGATGAGCAGACCATTGAAGAGCCGGTTTACAGTTCAACTAAAGAGAATAAACCTGCTAAAAAAACTGTAAAAAAAGAGCCTAAGCGTCAGGTTATTAAACCAGCTAAAGTACAGCCTTCTGGTAAGTACGATCCAAAAAGTAAACGTGTTAAACAGGCATCTAAACCCCTTGCATCTGTAAGTGGTAAGTACTACATCCAGGTTGGCTCATTTGCAAAGTACAAGCCATCAAAACTGTTTTTAAACAAGATTGCTGATCATGGTTACACCTACACCTTCCACAAGGTTACACGCAGTGGTAAAACACTAAACAAAGTACTTGTAGGACCGTTTAGAACCCAATCATCAGCACGTGAGGCACTACCAGTCATTAAAAGAGATGTGGAACGTGGCGCATTTCTTACCAAAATATAAAGGTCTCTTGTGATTAAAACACAACACTTTATGCTCGATCAGTTTGCCCCTATTGCCGTCTATGAAAAACTAAAAACACGTTTTAATGATGAGATCAGCTTTCTTTTTGAGAGTGCTGGAAGTTCGGATGGTAACTACTCCATCATTATCATTGGTGCGCGTGAACGTCTACAATATAAAGACAATGTAACCACCTATACCGATGCGAAAGGCTGTCTTGAAGTCATCAGCACATCACCTTTTGAGTTTTTAAAAGAGTATTACGCAAAAATCGACACAGACCTTTACAAATCTTACACGAAAGAACTAGGTCTTGGTTATGTTGATGGTTTCATAGGCTACATTGGTTATGACATGGTTAAGGTGTTTGAACCTGTGCTTGCTTCTTTTATGGACAACCTTGAAGACACCATGGGTGTTCCAGACTTAGACTTGGTCTTACCAAAGATGGTCGCTGTCTACTCTCACAAAGATCATCAGATCACCCTACTCTCATTATGTGAGGGGTTTGAAGAGCATTTTGATGCTATTGAAGCGGACCTAAAGTCTTCATATAGCTACACTCCTTTTAAACCTCTTGTCGGTGATGATGAAGGAAGTTTTGAGCACTCTAAACCAGCCTTCTTTGAGATGGTCGCAAAATCTAAAGAGATGATCAAAAGTGGTGATGTCTTTCAGATCTTGATGACGAACCGTTTCACACGAAATGTAAAGGTCGATCCTTTCTCTTTTTACCGTATTTTACGAACAAAGAACCCTTCTCCGTACATGTTTTTAATGGAGTTTGAGGAGTTCAGCATTGTTGGTTCATCTCCGGAAGTGATGGTACGTCTGACTGATGGTGAACTTCTGCTACGTCCTATTGCAGGCACACGAAAACGTGGCGCGACCAAAGAGCAAGATAAAGCGATGGAAGATGAACTTCTAGCAGATCCTAAAGAGTTGGCAGAACACCTTATGCTTATTGATCTTGGGCGTAATGATGTTGGACGTGTCGCCAAGACAGGCAGTGTTAAAGTCGAAGACATGATGCATATAGAGCGTTACTCTCATGTCATGCACATCGTCACAGATGTGGTCGCTGAACTACGTGAGGACAAAGATATGTTTGATCTTTTTGCTGCTACCTTTACTGCAGGGACAATGACTGGTGCACCTAAGATCCGCGCTATGGAGCTCATCGCTGAGTTTGAAGGTCTTAAACGCGGCTTTTACAGCGGCGCTATCGGTTACTTTGGTTTTGATGGCAACATGGACTCTGCTATTACCATCCGCACCTCTCTTGTGAAGCCTGACAAGGTTATTTTACAAGCAGGTGCAGGAATTGTGGCAGACTCTGTACCCGAATCAGAGTATCAAGAGGTACACAGTAAACTCGGTGCACTCGTCAGTTCACTTAACGATCTTAAAGAGATAAAATGAGACTCTTCGCCATCTTTGGTGACCCCGTAAAACACTCCCGTTCTCCCCTTATGCACAACAACGTCTTTACAACACTAGCATACAAAGGGTGTTACACCCGCATCCAACTCACTGATGGTACTAAACTGCGTGAGACTTTTTTTAACCTAGGTCTTAGCGGTGCCAACATCACCGTTCCACATAAAGAGGCTGCCTTT
>JAJRVE010000178.1 GCA_024277445.1 Campylobacterales bacterium | reverse complement strand
TTAACTTCTTGACCTTTGCCTTTGTTATCTTCTTTGCGTTCTTCTACGCATCGATCGTCTTTAATGCGAAAGATATCTCAGACAACCTAAAGCGTCAAGGTGGATTTATCCCAGGTGTTCGTCCAGGAGCTTCGACTGCGGAGTTCTTGAACGAAACAGCATCTCGCTTGACGATCACAGGTGCACTTTACCTTGGTCTTGTGGCTACATTGCCATTTATGATCATCAAGGGTATGGGTGTTCCATTCTTTTTCGGTGGTACTGCCGTCCTTATCGTTGTTCAAGTAGCCCTTGACACAATGCGTAAGATCGAAGCTCAGATATACATGAGTAAGTACGAAACTCTTTCAGCGGTCGGTCTATAAACATGGCCATCGCTATTCGAAAGAATGCCGAGATCGATAAACTCCGCGCAGCGAATAAAATCGTCGCCTGAGCGCTCAACTTACTGCGTGAAAACACAAAAGTTGGCGCATCACTTTCAGAGCTTGATGCTATGGCGGAAGATTATATCCGTTCACATAAAGCACTTCCTTCATTTAAAGGCCTTTACGGTTTTCCCAATGCTGTCTGTTGTTCACTAAACGAAGTCATTATACATGGCATCCCTACGGACTACAAACTACAAGAGGGTGACGTTATCGGTTACGATATAGGAACAAAACTACAGGGATACTACGGCGACGCAGCGATCACTGTTGGGGTGGGTAAAATTAGTGAAGAAGATGAGAAGCTTATCGCTTGTGCCAAAGATACACTCTATCATGCTATTGATAATATCAAAGCGGGTATGCGTTTTAAAGAGCTTAGCTTTTTGATGCAAGAGTTTATTAGAGGTCGTGGTTATGAGCCATTACGTGACTTTTGTGGTCACGGTATAGGCAAGCAACCGCACGAAGATCCTCAGATTCCTAACTACCTTGATGGCGGAACAGCTAAGGCTGGACCAAAAATCAAAAACGGTATGGTCTTCTGCCTTGAGCCGATGATCTGCCAAAAAGAGGCAAAACCAGTCATTTTAAGTAATGGTTGGGATGTCACAAGTACGGATGGCCTACGCGGGTCTCATTATGAACATACTGTAGCTGTCATTGGCGGCAAAGCAGAAATACTTTCACAAGGATAATTCATGGCAAAATCAGACGTCATTGAAGTTGATGGGAAAATTGTTGAAGCGCTGCCGAATGCTACATTTCGCGTAGAGCTTGATAACGGGCATGTGATCTTGTGTCACATCGCTGGTAAGATGCGTATGCACTATATTAAAATCCTTCCAGGGGACAAGGTTAAGCTTGAGCTTACACCATATTCTCTTGACAAGGGTAGAATTACTTATCGCTATAAGTAATCTATTTTGATGCTTGGTTGTTCTTGTTAGCAACTTGGTGTCTTGGTGGAGGGGGACACAGCTTTCCTTTTTTCGCATTCGCTGTAAAAAAAGAAAGCAATGTCCCTCTGCTCGAAAGTTCTAAATTCTTTTCAATTCTACTTCAGCCAAACAAATACACAACACACAACACTTAGTGACCTTGAACACAGATAAACTCCTTCTACTTGCGTTATAATCCACAAAAACAGAGAGATTACTATGAAATTATTAGACTATAAAAACTGGAACATTAAAAAGATTCTCAAAGAGACGGCCATTATGATCGTAATTGTCTTGGTTATCAGTAATGCGATGAGCTACCTGCGTAAGCCAGATCTCTCCAATAGTGAATTACCGCAGTTTAATGCGATGATGATCGATGGCAAGGTCTTTGATGCAAGAAAGTATGAGGGTAAGCCACTCTTGGTGCATCTGTGGGCGACGTGGTGTCCTGTATGTAAGGTAGAAGCACCAAACATTCAAAAGTTGTCAGAGCGTTACAATGTGGTGACGATTGCTGTGAAGTCGGGAAGTGATGAGGAAGTACAGGCTTTTATGGATAAGGGTGGTTATAGCTACAGGGTTATTAATGATGAAGAAGGCAAGTGGGCTAAGGTCTATAGCATCTCTGCATATCCAACGACTTTTGTGTATAACAAAGATGGTCAGATAGATTTTACCGAGGTTGGGTACACCTCTACGGTTGGGCTATTTTTTAGGATGTGGTGGGCAGGGCTTTAGGGAGTTTTATTTGAAGAAGAGTAACTGTTTGGTTACTCCGTCGTTCGATGCCTTCGGCATATCTCACTTTGGTCTGAGAGCTAAAAAAGCCAAGCAGTTGGCTTTTTATTAACGCTCTCTTACATCAAACCTCTCATCATCAAGTACCAATACATACTTTTGAGCATATGCAAGTCAAAGAACCACCACAGACGGCTAGGGTTCTCAGGTGCTAAGAAAGGAATAGACGGTGCTAAACCATCGTAGTTAAACTCAGCCATAATGATCTTGCCATACTCTACTTTGAGTGGACAGACAGTGTAACCATCAAACTTCTCTTTAAGCTCTTTTTGCTGCATCTCTGCAAGTAAGTTAGCAACCATAATCGGTGCGTGGTGACGGGCACTTCCACCTGTCTTACCCATAGGGATACCACAGATGTCACCAATACCAAATACATTCTTATAACGGCGGTGCTGAAGTGTCTCTTTGTCTACTTCTAGCCAACCTTTTGCCGTTCCTTTTTGCCAACCAAGTTTAGACTCATGAACCGCTTTAGCAGCGCGCATTGGTGGAACGATGTGGATGAAGTCATACTCTAACTCTATGAGTTCACGCTTCGTTGTTGTGTCATACTCTTCAAGCTCTTCATCATAAGCACCTTTAATCTCATAGGTGTGCTCAAACGTAGCGATCTTAGCGTACTTGTCTATAGCAACAAGGTTGTGCTTGAACTTGTTGGTGATGGTATCGTAACGCTTCTGTACCTCACCTAGAGAGTCGGCGATAGGCTTTAGACCAAAGAGCTTACCACCTGCTGTTGCGAAGGTGTACTCAGCAGACAGCTCGTTTTTCTTCAGGTGGTCAGCAGAAAGGTAAAGGATCTTTTGTGGTGCGCCACCACATTTTATTGGGGTTGCTGGTTGGGTATAGATAACACGAGGTTTTTTCTCATTGGTCGCGGCTGCTTGTTTAAGCTCGTTGAACCAGTCCCAAGTGATCGAACCACCCTCGGTCGTTCCTTTTTCAAAGTTGTTTAAGTAGACACTTGAGATGCCATTTGTACCGATATCGTCTGCTTTTAAACCTCTGATCTCTTCATAGTGGTAGTCGATGCCTGCTGCGACAACAAGGTAGTCGTATGAAACACTTTCACCACCACGTGTTACAAGTGTGTTGTTGTCTGCATCAATGCTTGCTACCTCGTCTTTGATCCAGTTAACATCGTCAGGGATGAAGTCTTTGTTCTCTTTCATAAGGTCATCATGAGTGTAGAGACCTGCTGCTTGGAAGACTTGACCGGGTTGGTAGATGTGAAGCTCATTAGGCGCGATAATAGTGATGTCAGGATTAGAAATACCTCTATGCAGACGGGCAAGTGCCATAATTCCACCTGCACCAGCACCAATTATAACGATCTTACCGCTTACGTCAGCCGCTTCAGCTGAACTGATCGTACTTGAAGAGCTAGATGCAAGTACACCCGCTGCAATAGGGGAAATCCCCATAAGTTTAAGGGCGTCACGACGTGAAAGCATGTCGTTGTCATCTCTTTTTTTCAATAGTTCTTTTATATCGGTAGGAGTCATAGTCAAATGCCTTTAATTGTTTATCTCTAATTTTAACGTAGAAGTGTTAAAAAGAGTTACCAAATGATGAATTTATTTGAATGTGTGATAAAGAGATGATACTAAGGTCACAAATGTAAGTCTTTACCCGATACAAGGCATTTTTTAGATAAAATCGCGCAATAAAATTAATCTTCAATGTACACTCTGCCTATTGTAGTGGTGGGTGCCTTGAAAAGAGGATATAACATGAGCGCAATCGCGATTAAACATAATGATGAGGTCATCGACCTTTTAACAGCCGAAGCACAGGGTATTACGGGTGAAGAGATCGTTCTTGACAACTCACCTGAGTCACTCGAAGTGCTTCGTCACTCTACAGCACACCTGATGGCACAGGCGATAAAATCGCTTTATCCAGATGCTGAGTTCTATGTAGGACCTGTTGTAAAAGAGGGCTTCTACTACGACTTCAAGACAAAAGAGGAGATCGGTGAGGGTGACCTTAAAAAGATCGAAAAGGCGATGTTGGGCTTTGCTAAGAAAAAATTCCCAATAGAGCGTTATGAGATCACTATGGATGAGGCAAAAGAGAAATTTGCCAACGACCATCTCAAACTTGAGGTAATGAAGCGTATTCCAGGTGATGTGATCTCTATCTACAAACAAGGTGAGTTTGAAGACCTTTGTCGTGGACCACACCTTCCAAGTATCGGTCTGATCCGTTACTTTAAACTAATGAAGATCGCAGGTGCTTACCTTGGTGGTGACTCTAAAAACGAGATGCTTACACGTATCTATGGGATCGCTTTTGCAGACAAAGAGTCACTTAAAGCACATATGACGATGATCGCTGAAGCGGAGAAGCGTGACCACCGTAAGATCGGTGCACAGATGAAGCTCTTTAGTTTCCGTGAAGAGGTGGGTGCTGGTTTTCCTATCTGGCTTCCTGCTGGTGGACGTCTTCGTGCACGTTTAGAGTCTCTACTCTTCAAGGCTCACCGTAAACGTGGTTATGAGCCAGTACGTGGTCCTGAGATGTTACGCTCTGACCTTTGGATGACCTCGGGTCACTACCAAAACTACGGTGAGAACATGTACTTCACGCAGATTGATGATGTAGAGTTTGGTGTGAAGCCAATGAACTGTGTCGGTCATATTAAAGCGTATGAAGATGAGCCGCATTCGTACCGTGACCTTCCACTGAAGTATTTTGAGTATGGTGTTGTTCACCGTCATGAGATGACTGGCGCACTTCATGGACTTTTCCGTGTTCGTGAGTTCACCCAAGATGATGCACACATCTTCTGTACAGCAGAACAGATCGAAGAGCAGATTATTGAAGTGGTTGACTTTGTGGACAAGATTATGAGTACATTTGAGTTTGACTATAAGATGATGATCTCAACGAAACCTGAAAAAGCAGTTGGTGATGACGCGGTTTGGGAAGTCTCAACCAATGCACTTAAAACTGCCATGGATAAAAACAGTCTTCCTTATGATATCGATGAAGGCGGTGGTGCTTTTTATGGTCCTAAGATCGATATTAAGATTACAGATGCTATCGGACGTGAGTGGCAATGTGGAACCATTCAACTTGACTTCAACCTCCCTGAGCGTTTTGAACTCGAATATAGTGGCGATGAGAACAATAAAATCCAGCCTGTGATGATACACAGAGCAATTTTAGGTTCTTTTGAACGATTTATTGGTATATTAACAGAACACTATGCAGGTGAGTTCCCGATGTTCATTGCGCCAACGCAAGTTGCCATTGTTCCTATCGCAGAACCACATAATGCATATGCCAAAGAGTTGGCAGATAAACTGATCGATTTGGGTGCGGATAGCGAGATCTTCTCGAAGAACGAAAGCCTAAACAAACGTATCAGAACTGCTGAAAAAGGTCGTGTTCCAATGATCATCGTCTTAGGTGACGAAGAGGTTGGTAACAAGACGATTGCAGTACGTGACCGTCGAAGTCGCGAACAGTACAATCTTAGTGAAGCAGAGTTCTTGACTATGATCCAACAAAAAATAAACGAGGTAAATTTTTGAACCGAAAAAAAGACAACACCATAATGAACGAAGATATTCGTGTAAGCGAAGTTCGTTGTAATGTAGATGGCGGCGAGTCATTAGGCATTATTCCAACACGAGAAGCAATGGCAAAAGCAGATGAATTAGGACTAGACTTAGTACTAATCGCACCGAACGCTACACCACCAGTTGCAAAGATCATGGATTATGGTAAGTTCAAATACCAAGAAGAGAAGAAGAAAAAAGAGCAGCGTAAGAACCAGATAAAAGTAGAGATCAAAGAGATCAAACTTTCAGTTAAGATCGCTGATAATGATATTAGCTACAAAGTAAAGCACGCACGTGAATTCTTAGAAGCTGGAAAGCTCGTTAAGTTCCGTGTTTTCCTTCGTGGACGCGAAATGGCGCACCCAGAAGCAGGACGCGAAGTACTTCTTCGTGTTTGGCCTATGGTTGAAGATGTTGGTGTTATGGACAAGAGCCCTCGTTTTGAGGGTCGTTACTACAACATGCTAGTTCTTCCCCTAAAAAAAGAGGACAACAAAAAGAAGTAGTAGCTTCGGCGCGATTTGCACCGGTGTTCACCTCTCCACGCAGATGAGTGCGCTATCGGGTTCACATCCGGCACAACTCACACTAAATCTACTACTTCTTTAGACGACAGTTGCTTTTTTCGATGCGCTTTGCTGTCGCTGAACTTTTAAGAAAGTTCAAAGTGCCGTCATTCCTGCGAAGGCAGGGATCCACGAACTACAACCTTCTTGAATTTAATATACTCCTAAGATGGACTGCGTCATATTATTCACCATTCACCATTCACCATTCACCATTCACCATTCACCATTCACCATTCACTACTGTTTAAATAGCATTTCCATCACCTCTTCATCACTTTTATCTTGTGCTTTTTCGGACAAAAATCTAAGGTATTTATGTCCATATTGTTTACAGACAAGTTCCATGTCGTCAAAGAGGAGTAGGTAGGGGGCGATGAGGTGTTGGTAGAGGCGGCTGTTATGATCGAGATCGTAGAGTAGGTTCATGAGCTGTCCACCAGAGAGCTTTAGGTTTAGTGCGAAGCTATAGAGAGTCATTAGGGCTAGACCGTGGAGTTTGTAGTCGCACTCCTCAGTCTCTGATGTCTTGTTTTTTAGGCACTGCTCTTCTACATAACAAAACTCTTCTTCGGCTTGTATGATCATGCGTGTGATATCTGTTTCTGACATAGTTAAAGTATAGCCTAAAAAAGTGTCTATTTGGGAGGAAGTGTTTCTTACGATATGTTCATAGGATATTTAGAAAGTTTTGGCTATAATCACGGACTTATTTTGACCTTATGGTACAAGATAGTTAAAATTAGAGAGGAGTCACCATGCCAAAGATGAAATCTGTAAAAGGCGCTGTAAAGCGTTTTAAAGTTAAGAAGAACGGCAAGATCAAACGCGGAACTGCGAACAGAAGCCACATCCTAACGAAACAAGATGCTAAAACTCGTCGTAAGCAAAATGCACCTAAAACAGTTGCAAAAGCAGACGAAGCAAACATCAAAGCGATGATCAACTAAGATCGTTTCACATTAATTCTCCAGTGTAAACTGGGCAAGTCCACCATTATGTGGCACCTATAGATCAAAAAGATCATAGAGTAAAGAAAAGGAAAAACATGCCAAGAGTAAAAACAGGTGTCGTAAGACGTCGTCGTCACAAAAAAGTATTAAAACTAGCTAGAGGTTACTTCCAGGGTCGTCATAAGCACTTCCGTAAAGCGAAAGAACAACTAGAACACAGTATGTATTATGCATTCCGTGACCGTAAGCAGAAGAAACGTGAGTTCCGTAAACTATGGATCATCCGTATCAATGCTGCGTGTCGTTTGAATGAGATTAACTATTCTCGTTTCATCAACGGTCTTAAAAAAGCAAACATCGAATTAGATCGTAAGATCCTTGCCGACATGGCAATGAACGATGCTGCTGCATTCTCTGCTGTTGCAGCACAGGCAAAAGCTGCTCTCTAATTACTACCTCAAGAGCTTCGGCTCTTGAATCTTTCTTTTTAAACACCCAACACTTTCATTATCTTATATTTTGTTCTTCGGATAGACAATCTTTACTATTTCTATTATAATTGAGTCATTACTAAAAAAGAGTTTTATGTTCCGATTATATATATATCTATTTTTACTACTTACATCTACGCTAACGGCGACAGAGTTTATTGTTAAAGATGTGAATCGTGATGATAACAAATCATCTACATGGATTGTATTGCCTTATGTTTTTGCAAGTAATGCAACAGGCCTAACTGGTGGTGTTGCTGGAATTTTCCATGGTTTCTTGCAACCACAGATGACGATGGTAGTGACGGCATTTAGAGGCGCAGAACTACCGGTCAACGAGTTTCAAAGTGGTGGCGTTGTAAACGAAGAAAAAGCTTATGCAAAAGGTTTTTTTATCGGTATTAACGGTATGCGAGTACCTTATACGCAGCGATTATTTGTTAGTTTATTGGGCATGCGTGCTTATTATCCTAATCAACAACTTTACGTTGATGGTACAAATGATTCTGTTCGCGATATTGATGATCCTTCTGTTGATAATCTTACTCCTTTTCAAACCCAAGGGTGGAGTAACTGGGCGTATCTTGATCTGCGTTATGTCTTACCCATAGGGGAGTCTAGTACACAAGTACTACCAGTTATCGAAACAACGAGAGGTATTGCTGTTAATCGAGATAATGTTGGAGGTGGTATACCTTTTGCAACTGGTCAGACTATGGTCGGGTTAAAGCCTTTTTACCAACGATGGACAGCAGACAAGTTAATACCGAATGCGTTTATTGCTACTAATGGTCTTAAGGGGTATATAGAGCATGACAACACGGATTATCCTGACAACCCTAGTCGAGGCTACAGTATGCGGTTTGACTATGCACAGGACTTCGGATGGAGTGAGAGTAGGCAAAAGTGGAATGCGCTTGAAGCAAAGTATGCACAATACATTGAGTTACCACTTCCTACTTGGATGCGCCATCAGGTGATAGCGCTTAATGGTTGGACGGCTTACTCTCCTTCATGGGATAATTCAACACCGGTTAGTGTTGATAAAGATGGTAATACGATCTTTGTAAAAGGACAGACACCTATGTGGGAAGGTGCTCGCTTAGGTGGCTGGGATAGAATGCGTGCGTATGATTCCAACCGTTTTAATGATAAAGCTGCTATTTATGGGGCTATTGAATATCGTATGATTCCGAACTTTAATCCTATGCATGGTCAAAAGTGGAGTCCGATTCCTATTGACTGGTTTCAGGCAGTTGTTTTTGCAGAGGCTGGTCGTGTGGCACCAGAGTATGATTTTGATCTTTTGAAAGATATGAAGTATGACGTAGGGTTTAGTATACGTGCGCTTGCGGCTACTGTACCGGTGCGGTTTGAGATGGCTTGGGGGAGTGAAGGCTCAAGTATGTGGTTCATGCTAAAACAGCCCTTCTAAAAAGTTGTAGCTTCGGTGCGATTTGCACTTCAGTTCACCTCTTGGCGTACACTAGTACGCCTGCGGGATCACTTCAGCACAACTCACACCAAATCTACGACTTTTTCCTGTACAGTTACTTTTACGATGCGCTTTGCTGTCGTGTGGAACCTTTCCCTTATTTATCTATTGCCATATATTAATAAATTCTATAGTTTATTGGTGTAAAATATAGAGAAGAACAGATATTATAAATTTTTAAAGGGATAGTTTTAGCAATTAAAAATAGATTTAACGTCGAAGGCCTTTACCTTAATATTTTGATTGTGCTTCTTTTTGGGGTGATGCTTTTTGTAGGGTATGAATCGCTTGAGACGCAAAAAGAGAACATCAAGATCGAAGTGGATAATACCACTAGAGAGTTTGAGACACGGATTAAAGCGGGTGTAGGTTCTGTCTTGTACCTGCATGCAGCAGCAGAAGAGATCTATAAAAACAGAGCGCTTTCGCTTAAATATGCTAAAAAAGTGCACGAGGTGAATGCGCATGGTGACTTTGTCTTAGACATTGATGTACTCTCTAACTTAACAGGTTTTGGTGGCTTGGAGAAAAATAAAGAGGTCTTGCATGAGATGGCAAGTTCTTTAGAACTAACGCGTTACTTTATGATCGTTAAGGGGCTCAACAAAAGTTTTGTTCGTGTCTATTACGCTTCAAAGCATAAGTTTGCGACGAGTTATCCGTATGTTTGGTCTGATCAATACATGTGGAATGCATCTATGATGCAGAAGGCACCTTGGATGATGGCGACGCCTGTACTAAATCCTACAAGAGAGCTCTTTTTTACACCCCTACATAAAGAGATGCAAAAAGATCGTACTCTTCTGACCATAGGACATCCTGTCTATAACAAAGATAAATTTCTTGGAACAGTCAACCTTGACATCTCCGTTGCTTCAGAAAGTGCCTTTTTGGACAGTAAAAATCAGTATGATGGAACCTATGTTATTGTTAATCCAAGTGGACAGATTATTGCGGCAAGTGGTCTTGATGGTTATACAACAACGGCTATCTTTAATGCTAAAGAGTTACTCGATGAAAAACTTTTAAGTCAGCCTTTTACAGAGGGTAAGCACATTGACATAGATGGTAACTATGTCTGCATAAAGAAGTTTGAGATGGTGCCATGGAAGCTTATCTATCTTAAAAACAAGACTGACCTCTATATAATGCCCTTGTACTATACGGGTATGTTGCTTTCTATTATTGTCTTACTGTTTGGTGTTAAGCTCCTGATTGGTAGGCTTGCTAACTCTAGAAATGAGCTAGAACGTCAAGCCTTGACCGACCCTATGACCAAGCTTTATAACCGTCGTTACCTCTCAGAGATCACGCAACATATGCTGGGTCTAATGCGTAGAAGTAGTTCTAACCTTGCGGTTATCATGCTTGACATTGATAAATTTAAAAATGTTAATGATACTTATGGGCATCAAGTGGGCGATGAAGTGATCATAAAACTAGCAGAGACCCTGCAAGAGCATACTCGTAAAAGTGATGTTGTCTGTCGTTTGGGTGGTGAAGAGTTCTTGGTCTTACTTCCTGAGACCGATGTTGAGGGCGCGATGTTAAAAGCCGAGACCTTCCGTAAAGTAGTCGAAGCACTCTCTTTGACGCTGGCCGATGAGTTGGAACTTAAATTTACGATTAGTCTTGGCGTTTCTGAAGTCAAGATAGATGAAGAGAACTTTGATGCGGCGATGAGTAGAGCAGACGCAGCACTCTATGAAGCAAAAGAGAGTGGACGTAACAAGGTCTGTCTTCATAAAGTAGATGAGGACAGTGAAGAGCAGTAACGCTTCATAATAATATGAAGTCCACTGATAGGGCTTTTTCTCTCTTAGAACCTACATTAGAACAAGACACCTCTCCTTCAAAATAGTTCTAATCTTAAAGTAATATGCTTATAAAGAAAGCTTAAGCAAGCTATAACAACCCTTAGTTTATTATTCAACATCGAATTAGGACAGATATTGTCCTATTTAAATTAGTAATCATTATCAAGGGAATTATATGCAAGTTTATATGGATAACAACGCTACAACAATGGTTGACCCTCAGGTTACAGAAGCGATGATCCCTTACTTTAGTGAGCAGTACGGTAACCCGAACTCACTTCATAAGTTTGGTACCGCTTCTCACCCTGCTATCGCAAAAGCGATCGACCAGGTTTACACAGCGATCAATGCAGCCGATGCAGATGACATCATCTTTACATCATGTGCGACAGAGTCAAACAACTGGGTACTTCAGTCAGTATGGCTAGACAAGATCATCAACGGTGACAAACACCACATCGTTACAACAGAGATCGAGCACCCATCTGTTCTTTCTACCTGTAGATTTCTAGAAGAACAAGGTGTTAAAGTAACCTATCTTCCAGTAAATGAGCAGGGTATCGTTGAAGCACACACAGTAAGAAGCTTCATCACTGAAAAGACAGCTTTAGTCTCTATCATGTGGGCTAACAATGAAACAGGAATGATCTTCCCTATTCAAGAGATCGGTGAGATCTGTAAAGAAAAAGGGGTGCTTTTTCACTCTGATGGCGTTCAAGCTGTTGGTAAGATCCCCGTTGACATGCAAGCAGTACACGTTGACTTTATGTCGATGAGTGCTCACAAGTTCCACGGACCAAAAGGTATCGGGGCACTTTACATTAAAGACTCTCAGCCACTTTCTCCACTACTACATGGTGGTGAGCATATGGGTGGACGTCGTTCAGGTACATTAAATGTTCCTTTCATCGTTGGTATGGGTCTTGCAATGGAACTTGCTACGACCAACATCGAAGAGAAGATGGCAAAGATCGCTGCACAGCGTGACCGCTTGGAAGATGCACTTTTAGAGACGATTCCAGAGACATTTACTGTTGGTGATCGTTCAAACCGTACACCAAACACGATCTTAATCTCTATTCGTGGAGTTGAGGGTGAGGGTATGCTTTGGGACCTTAACAATGGTCAGATCGGTGCATCAACAGGTTCTGCTTGTGCATCAGAAGATTTAGAAGCAAACACGGTTATGTTAGCTATTGGTGCTGACAACGAACTAGCACATACGGGTATCCGTCTAAGCCTTAGCCGTTTCACAACGGACGAAGAAGTAGACTACGTTATCAACCACTTTAGAGATGCAGTAACACGTCTACGTGCGATTTCATCATCGTTTGCAAAAGTACAGCCGACACCAGGTGGCGAAGTACAAGAGTGCGAACTGCACCACCACTAGACCCAAGCGTTTAGTACAAATAATATTTGATATAAAGGATTTATAATGGCAAAAGACGACATTTTAGGCGCTTCTCTTTGGGACGCGTACTCAAACAAAGTAACGACATTGATGAACAACCCACAACACCAAGGTGAGATCACAGAAGAAGAAGCAGCAGCAAACGGCAATAAGCTAATCGTTGCAGACTTCGGAGCTGAGTCTTGTGGTGATGCAGTACGTTTATACTGGGAGATTGATCCTAAGACAGACAAGATTATCAACTCTAAGTTTAAGAGCTTTGGTTGTGGTACAGCGATCGCATCTTCAGATGTTATGACAGAGCTATGTATTGGTAAAACAGTACAAGAAGCAGTTAAAATCACTAACATTGACGTTGAGTTCGCTATGCGTGATACGCCAGATGTTCCCGCTGTTCCGCCGCAGAAGATGCACTGTTCAGTAATGGCATATGACGTTATTAAGAAAGCCGCAGGCCTTTACATGGGTGTTGATGCTGAGTCTTTTGAAGAAGAGATCATCGTATGTGAATGTGCACGTGTTAGCCTTGGTACCCTTCAAGAAGTGATCAAGCTTAACGACCTTACTACAGTTGAGCAGATCACAGACTATACAAAAGCTGGTGGTTTCTGTAAGTCTTGTATCAAGCCTGGTGGTCACGAAGATCGTGAGTACTACCTAGTAGACATCCTTGCGGACACACGTAAAGAGATGGACGAAGCGAAGATGGCAGCAGCTGCAGACGCTGGTTCAGCTGGTGAGTTTGAAGCAATGACATTGGTTCAGCAGATCAAAGCGATCGATGCAGTAATTGATGAGAGTGTTCGTCAGTTCCTTGTTATGGATGGTGGAGACATGGAAGTTATCGACATCAAAAACTCTGATGAGTATATCGATGTTTACATCCGTTACTTGGGTGCATGTTCTTCATGTTCTTCTTCGGCTACGGGTACATTGTATGCGATTGAGTCGACTTTAAAAGAGAAATTGAGTACAAAAATCCGCGTTTTACCAATTTAATTATTAGCTTCGGTGTGATTTGCACTGGAGTTTACCTCTCTGTCTTGGTGGAGGGGGACACGGCGTCCATTTTTCTTAACGCTTCGCTAAAAAATAGAAGTCATGTCCCTCTGCTGGAGAGTTGATACATTCTATTTTACATTTATAACTATCTCTCCCTTTATAAATCTATAAAAATTATTCTATTTAAGTATTTTGTTTGTCTGTTTGTGGCTATAATAGTTTCAAGGCAGAAAAGGGCTTCTTCTTTTTAGCTTGAACTGCTTATCTTAGCGACTGAAGGACTCCCTTGAGTGAAGCACAAAACTGTTACCTCCTAGACACCTCCGTTATCTTAGATGATCCTATTAATATACTTCGTATCTCTGAGAACAATGAAAATGTAGTTGCCATTACAGACATCGTCTTGGCTGAACTGAACAACAAAAAAGATGACATGCGCTCTGATGCTGGTTTTCGTGCGCGTGAGTTTTTTAGGCTCTCTGACAATGATCAGAGTGGGACTATAGCGTACGAAGACCTGCCCGAGTGTTTAAAGTGTAGTGCTAAAAAAGAGATCTGTGATAATGATCTCTATTATAGACTTGTTCTCCCCTTTGAGCCCTCTATCTTAGGCAACCATGATGATGATAACGAGATCCCCCTTTATATCATTTATCGTAGCTCTTACCATATTACCCGCTCTTACAGTGAGGCAAAAGGGCTTAATGATGCGAAAATAGGTGAGATAGCTAAAGATTATGGTTTGCACCTTTTAACCAATGACATCTCATTTAAGATCGCTGCAGAAGTGCAAGGCATACCAACAGAGAGTATCCGTAACTCTCGGGTTGAAAATGCTGATGCCATTGAATTCGCACATTCATATTATTACGATGATGAACCGATGATCGATGATGAAGAAGAGCATCAAAACTTTGAGCAGATTAGTTTTATAGAGAAAGCTCAAAGTGCTCAAAACGAGATCTATGAGACAGGAATTCAGCGTTATGCGATGACACTCAATGGTTCATTGGAGTACTGTGACTTCGACAAACGTTTTGGTGAGTACTTTGATGAGAACTTGGTTCGTCCGATTAACCTTGAACAGAAGTTCTACTTCTCCATTATGACCCACCCTCAAAACAGTGTGACGGTGGTTGCAGGCTCAACGGGTTCAGGTAAGACGCTGATGGCACTGCAAGCAGGTTTGGAGTTAGTAAAAGAGGGGATTGTTGAAGGCATTGTCTATTCGCGAAACACGGTCACTGCTTCGGATCAACAAGCAGAACTTGGCTTTAGAAAAGGAGACCAAGACCAAAAGCTTGGCTACTTTATGTACCCTCTCTACTCTGCAGTCAACTACACCATAGAACATCAGACAAAACACTCTATAGATGCGAAGGTGGAGTATACCGGTAACACGAACTCTATGCAACGTGAGAACGCGACGGAGCAGTTTATGGCGAAGTACAACATCGAGGTTATTGACATTGCCCACTTGCGTGGAACGACCATCTCGCGTAAGTTTGTCATCATTGATGAAGCGCAGAACATGACCAATGCTACGCTCAAACTTATTGGTACGCGTATGGGTGATGAGACCCGGTTGGTCATTATGGGTGACCCCCATCAGATCGATCATCCATTTTTGTCAAAACGTCGTAATGCCCTTGTCTCACTGCTTCAAAAAGCAAAACATACGGACTTTGTTGCCGGTGTGCAACTGCGTCACACGATTCGTAGTGAGGTTGCAAACTGGTTTGACAAAAACCTTTAGAAACATATGGGTGCTAAATTTTCTTTTGATGAGGGTTCGTTGTGGTGAATTAACTAGAGTTGTGTAAAATGATGGTATGAAAATATTTTATAGCATTTTACTTTTACTACTCTTATCACTCACTTTTTCAGGTTGTGGTAATGACAACCGCCAAAACCCTTACATGATGGGCGAACATCCTTCTAATAAGGCCAAGATTTACACGGTTACAAGTAAACCTAAAAGTAGTGAAGTTACCATCGCTACAATAGAGGCAGAGACACAAAAAGAGATCGCTAAGATCAACAAAGAACGTGACTTAGAGCTTAAGCAGATGGAAGAGCAGACAAAGCTTCTTGAGCTTAAAACGACAAATGAGATGGCGATTAAAGAGCATAATCTTTCGACTTATGTTCAAGAGAGTCAATTTGCCTTTAAAAACTCGACTCTTATTATCATTGCGCTCTCATTTTTTGGGGTGATGGGACTTGTTTTTTACATGTTTAGAAAGCGTCGGGAAGATCAGTTGAAGATGCATGAAGATGAACTTCAAAAAGAGATGTATCTTCGTGAGAAGGAGCTTCAGGTTAAGATGGCTGAGAAGATTCTTGACACGATCGCGAGTGGGAAACTCTCTGAGGAGAGAGAACAGCATCTGCTTGAAGCCTTAGACAAAACAACGACTCCTTCTCTGCCTCATAAGAAGTAGGATAGTCAAAAGCTTTTAGGCTTTGTAGTACCCTTTTACCCCATCCATAGTTCGTCCCATATTGAGAAGTACCATGTCTGCTACAACAAGCGCTGCCATCGCTTCAGCAACCACAGAGCCTCGTATAGCTACACAAGGATCATGACGTCCTTTGAGTGCGAAGTTGACCTCTTCGTCGTGTGTAGTGGTCGTGTGCTGTTCCATAAAGATGGAAGGAGTTGGTTTAAAGTAGACGTTGACACGGACCTCTTCACCATTACTGATACCCCCTAGAATTCCACCTGCATGGTTAGACTCAAAACCACTGTTACGGATAGGGTCATTGTTCGTTGAACCAAATGCTTTGGCACTTTCAGCGCCGTCACCTATCTCAACAGCTTTGACCGCATTGATACCCATCATCGCTTCAGCGAGGACACCATCGAGTTTATAGTAAAGGGGCTCACCTAGACCAATAGGAAGATTACTCATCTTAATCTGTGCAACACCCCCTACAGAGTCGTGACGGTTTTTAGCTTCTAAGATGGCATCTTTTTGTGCCTGCTCTACATCTTTGTCAAGGGCGTATATCTCACTGCCTGCTACATAGTTGTAGTCAAGACGTTCTGCTTGGATACCAGCTATTTCAGTGATACCACTCTCAACGGTAATACCGAGTTCATTGAGCATCATCTTAGCCACTGCACCCGCGGCAACACGAGTAGCAGTTTCACGCGCAGATGAACGTCCACCACCTCTATAGTCACGGATGCCATACTTATGCCAGTAGGTAAAGTCAGCGTGACCTGGGCGGAAGGTGTCTTTGATGTTAGTGTAGTCTTTGGACTTTTGGTTAGTGTTGTAGATGACCATGGCGATAGGGGTTCCAGTGCTAAGACCTTCAAAAGTACCACTTAGTATCTCTACTTTGTCTGCCTCTTTACGCGCAGTTGCATACTCATTTTGACCCGGTTTACGGCGATCAAGTTGTGCTTGGATGTAATCTTCATCGATCTTGAGTCCAGCAGGAACGCCGTCGATGAGACAGCCTATGGCTTTACCGTGAGACTCACCAAAGGTCGAGAAGCTAAAACGGATGCCAAATCGGTTCATGACTCCCCCTTGTTTAGTTTTTCTATGGCGATACAAGCAGCCTCTTGTTGGGCAACCTTTTTACTTTTGCCACTCGCTCTTGCATACTCAGTACCATCGATCACAACAGCGATCTCAAACTCTTTTTTATGATCAGGACCTTGTGAACCCACCAGTTTGTACTCTGGTGTTGAACCATAAAGTGCTTGGGTCATCTCTTGTAAAGTCGTCTTATAATCTTTGAAGAGTGTGTCCAGTGAAATGTCAGGGTGTACCTCTTCTAAGAGTTTTATACTGACATCTCTGGCCTTGTCAAGTCCCGCTTCAAGGTAAAGCGCACCGATGATCGCTTCGAAAGCATTTGAGAGTAGGGACGCTTTGGTACGACCGTCGTTGTTCTCTTCAGCGTTTGACATAAAGAGTTGTCCACCGAGCTGGATGTGCTCCGCTAAACGGGTAAATCCCTCTTCGTTAACCAGTGATGCTCGCATTTTGGAGAGTTTGCCCTCATCATGTTTGGGGAACTTCTCATAAAGGTATTGTCCTACGATGAGGTCCAGTACCGCGTCTCCTAAAAACTCTAAACGTTCATTATTGTAGGGCTGTTTATAACTTTTGTGCGTCAGCGCTTCAATAATGAGCTTTTTGTTTTCAAAACTATAGTTGAGTCTATTTTCTAACTTTTTTATCTCTTCCATTGATAACCTTTCTAAATTTTACTATGTTGTTCTTGTGCCATTTTCAGACAGCGTTCATTTTCACTATGACCTAGTGTCGTCTGTATTAAGGTGGCCGTAACCTTATGGCTTTGTGCTAGGTCTAGATATGCTTGCCAAAGATCAAGGTTTTTGACCTTCTCAAAGTTACGCTTTTCCCATACCTCAAGCCACTCATTGATACTTTTTATGACATACTTAGAACTAGTGATGATCTCGACCTCACAAGGCTCTTTTATGACACGTAACCCTTCGATAACAGCACAAACTTCCATGCGGTTGGCTGTGGTGTTAGCTACTTTTGCAGAGAGCAGACGTTCTTTGCCACTGTAAAGTAAAATCGTACCATACCCACCAACATCAGCGAAGGCGCTACCCTCACTGAAGAGAACTATTTTCTTCAAAATGATCCTTAGTGAGTAACATCTCTGTCACCACAGTGTCGATACCGTTACAGTTTGGACATCGGTGAAAAGCAAATGGATAGATTTGCTTACACTCACCACAGAGGTAGTCAAACTGTAAGGTCGCTCCACCTTGGTCGGCAATGTTCAGCTTGATGAGTACATCAAACTCAAAGAGACTGCTTTCTGTGACAGATAGTTCCAAACCTTTTGCGCTAAAAAGTTCACGTAAGTAACTGTTAGTATGAATTATATCTAAATTAGACTCAGCCTCACGTGCATTCCACAGGATGTCAACAATCCGTTGTGCCTCACCAAGGTCGAGGTTTTGCCATGCCATTTGCGGGGTAAATCGAAAGAGGTACTCAAAGATCAGGTAACTTAAGATGTGGTGCTCTTTATAGAGGGCTAAAAGAAGTTCCGCCTTCTCATTGACACCATATTCAGCACTACGGATGATAGCGACACACTGAAGATAAATACGATCTTTTCTATTGTCTATCCCTAACTCATCAAGGGGCTCCAATACTTCAAGTGCTTTGTCAAATTGGTGCATTTTTTCGTAGATGATGAGGAGGTAACGAAGTGCTTTTGGTGTACGTGGAAACTGTTTTAGTATCTGTAAAAAGATCTCTTGCGCACGTTCTAAAAAACCTGCCTTAAAGTAGGTCCGACCTAAGAGGTAGAGGGTCTCTTTTTTCTCTATGGGGTCTTTTTGCATCTCAATGATAATGAGATAGATCTCAATACATTTTTCATAATCGCCATTTTGATAATAGGTCTGCGCCATAACCAGAGCAGACTTACTGGAGATGGCCTTGGAATCAATGAGGTTCTTTAACTCCTGTTCGGTAGGCATAGAGTCAAAGATGTTCATAAAACTGTCAAGATAGTGAGCTTCTTCTTTACGTTTGAAACGTCCCCACCAGTAAGAGACAAGTGCGATTACAAAGACAAGAGAGAAGAAGATGATGATACCAAAGAGTGGGTCACGAAACTCAATAAATAGATTGTTGATATGGTACTCCTTCGCTTGTTGTCTACGTGCTCATTTTATATAGTGAACATTATACAGAATTGTTACTTTTGAGAAGGCACATGAGGTTGTTGTTTAAATGGCAAGCACTATTATCACAAACTTATCACAAAATGAAGTATAAAACCAAAGTTGACGTAAATAATGTTTAATATATTGACTTTTACCGTCAATTAACCCTATAATGATGATGAAATTAAATAATAGGGAGGTTTATTCGTCAATGGCTATAAGTTATATCCGACCAGATAAATATTTTGATGGCGCTTTTGAGCAACTTAAAAGCATTAACGCTTATGCTCAGGCAAGTGGCATCGATATTTCAGATGAATATGTAGACCAGACCTCACAAAACAACACCTTAGACCAACGTGAAGACGTAGTGAATTTTTTTAAAAGCCATATGAACCGAGACCTTCTTATCTCCGATGCTTGGGTACTCAGTAGTACGATCCAGGATCTTCTGCAGATGTTCGCTTGCCTTTTGAAAAATGAGATGCGGATTCATATTGTCAATGCAGGTGTTGTGATTGATAAAAACAGTGATGTGATGCTTGTTTTAGGCATCATTGATCAGTTACGTCAAGAGTTAGAGTCAAGAGAAAAAAAGTTGATCGGTCGTCCAAAAGGAAGCCGTTCTTCATCGAAGTTTGATCCTTATTTAGATCAGATCATTGCATTTATCCGTGAAAACGTGAGTGTCAGTGCTATGGCACGAGAGATGAAGGTGAGTCGTAGTTCTTTAAAAGACTATATTGAGTCACGTGAGCTTAAAGAGGTGGCAAATGGTCTTGTCACACTCGATGTACCCGTTAATGCCGAAGAGAAGGTGATAGAGACCATTGTCTGTCCCCATTCAGAAAAAACTATAGAGGAGTCAAAAGCATGAGTGAAACTGCAACAGTCGAAAAAAAATCGACAAAAGATTATTTAACAGGGTGGATACCACTACGTATTAAACGTTATTGGTTCTATGCCCTCATTACGGCATTCGCGTTAATCGCACCATGGATCGAAGTAGGGGGTAACCACCTTTTCTTACTCTCATTTGACAAGCTAAAACTGCACCTTGCCTTTGTTCAGTTTGACATGCAAGAGATGTACTTGATGCCATTTATCTTGATGATTTTGTTCATCGGTATCTTTGGTCTTACGGTTGTTGGTGGTCGTGTGTTTTGTGGATGGATGTGTCCTCAGACGATCTTCCGTGTTATCTACCGCGACCTCATAGAGACGAAGATCTTAAAACTGCGCAAGCGTATTAAGAACAAGCAGGCAGACCCTGACATGTCTAAGATGGAGAACAAGGTTAAAAAAGTAATCGCTGTGCTTCTTTGGACGGTACTCGCCTTGATCGCAGCAGCTGACTTCTTATGGTTCTTTGTACCACCAGAAGATTTCATCACCTACATGGCGCACCCTATGGATCACCTTGTTCTTGTTGGCTCTTTACTTGGTATTGCGGCTTTCTTGATCGTTGACATCATTATGATCAAAGAGAACTTCTGTATCTATGTCTGTCCTTATTCACGTGTTCAGTCAGTACTTTATGATGACGACACGGTAATGGCAGTTTACGATCCACATCGTGGTGGTAAGATCTATGATGATCACACTAAGCTTTACTCAAAGCAAAAAGATATTCGTGAAGCAGAACCTGCTTCTGAGTGTACGGCGTGTGAGTCATGTGTAACGGTCTGTCCAACGCATATCGATATTCGTCAGGGTCTGCAGTTAGAGTGTATTAACTGTCTTGAGTGTGTTGATGCCTGTACAACGGTGATGGGTAAACTTGGTAAAGAGTCACTTGTACGTTGGTCAAGTGACAAAGAGGTTATTCACCAAGGCGGTAAAACAGATTACTTCCGTCCGAAAGTCATCGGTTATGCAGTAATTCTACTGGCTATTATGGGTATTCTTGGTTGGATGAGTACGACAAAAGAGCACATGTTGCTTAACATCAACAAAGAGAGTCGTCTCTACAACATAGAGAAGCGTGGTGATACGAAACAGGTGAGCAATGCTTATGTCTTCTTACTTCAAAATACGGAGAACAAGGATCATAAGTTCTACTTCGATGTTATTGCACCTGCTGGTTACGAAGGCAAGATCAAGATTAGAAAGCCTTCAGCACCATTTATTGCGCACCCAGGGGCTAAAAAGAAGAAAGTTGTCATCTTGTATACGGATGGACTACTCATTGAAGATAGTTCAAAAGATACCATCCTTCCGATTATCATTCGTGCTTATGCGATGGATGATAAAGAGAAGATTGTTGTTGATCGTCACTCAACATTCGTCGTACCGCGAAAAGACATCTACGACGCTAAATAAAAAGTTCCAGCTTCGGCGCGATTTGTGCCGGAGTTCACCTCTCTACGTACACTAGTGCGCTATCGGGTTCACATCCGGTACAACTCACACCAAATCTGAAATTTTTATTGGGTAACGCTTCATTTTAGTAAATAATATACTTCAATGACAGAGCATAATTAAATATATTTATATCATATTTATTGTAGTCTGTATTCAGGAGTAATACTATGCGATATTTTTTAGCACTTTCTTTAATGACAACGGCACTTTTGGCGGGGCTTCATGAAACGAACGCGGGGCTTTTTTTACAGATCTATGAAAAGCATGATCGGCAATCACGCATTATTGCTGAGGTCTCTACTGAGAAGGGGGAGATTGAGAGCTTGCGGTGTCGTGGGGTTAGAACTGACATGTGGTGTAAGGTGCGTTATCGTAGTGAGGGTGTTGTCTTAGAGGGGTGGAGTGATAAACACTCTTTAGACATTGTCACTGCTCGTCCTAATACAAAACCAACCTTTGAGCGACGTATTGGTGGGCGTTATGGCGATGAAGGTCATGCGCTTTTAGCCGTAGAAGATGGTTTTATGGTGGTGGGTAGTAGTGAGAGTTTTGGTTCAGGTCAGCGCGATGGTTACCTTGTTAAGACGGATCGTTTTGGTAACCCACTGTTCACACAGAGTTATGGTGGTAGTCGTGATGATACGCTTGAAGCCATCATCCCCTTCAAAGATGGTTTTGTGATGGCAGGTTCGACTTACAGTTTTGGAAATGGTAACGAAAACCTTTATGTTGTTCGTACTAATGTCAAAGGTGAGTTGATGTGGGAGAAGGGCTATTATGATAAAAAACGTGATCGCTACATAGGTAAAGCGCTTGCCCTTGTTAATGAAGATCATGTCATGGTGGCAGGTTCACAAGAACATGTTAAGTTTTTTAACGGAGAAACCTACTGTTATCTAAGTGCTATTGATGCGAAGGGTGTGCAGAAATGGGCACAGCGTTATGGGGGTAAAAATCCAGACCGTGCAAACAGTATTGTCAAAGTCAAAGATGGTTATGTTTTTGCTGGTTACACAGAGAGTTGGGGTAATAGCGGTAAAAACATGTATGTTGTCAAGATAGATGAAGCTGGGAAACGTCTTTGGCACTACGCTTATGGTGGTGAGTTTGATGAGGTAGTACACCAAGTCATCGCAACAAAAGATGGTGGCTACCTGCTTGTGGGAACAACCAACAGCGACCACCGAAGACTAAAAGATGTCTATGTCGTCAAACTTGACAGCCAAGGCAAGTGGCAGTGGAAACGTCACTATGGCGGAAGCTCAGATGAGGAGGGCTTTGGCGTAGTGGAAGATGAAAGTGGTTATGTGGTCGTCGGCTATACAAAAAGCACTAAAAACCTAAGCAGTGATCTCTACCTTTTAAAACTAGACTATGATGGTCTTGTCGTATGGAATCATACCTATGGTGGTTCGGGCAATGATGTCGGTCGCGCTATCATCAAGGTAGATGATGGTTTTGTGATGACAGGTCACAGTGATGGAGCGAGTGATCGTGGTGTTGATCTTTATCTGCTAAAAGTAGATAACGAGGGGAAGCTGTAGAAGCAGTTTTTTCTACTGTACTTCTTTTAGAAGTTCATATCCTTCGATCTCACCAATTGCAGTAGAAAGTGGAATCGAAATCATCTCACCCTTCTCTTCAAAACGTAATACGCGGGTTCCTGGACGCATGAGTAGTCGCGCTATATCATTAAAAGGAATGACATAGCTTTTTGTATCATCTTCTAAAATAATATTTGTTCCATTATAGATAAACTTCATTTTTTCACCTTTATAAATATGCGAAAATTATAACGTAAGTAGGTATTAGATGATAGCCATATTGAAAGTGATTGCATAAAGGTGTGTGATTATGTGTAGTGGTGGACAGCTAGGGATTCGAACCCTAGGAAGGTTGCCCTTCACACGCGTTCCAGGCGTGCGCCTTCGACCACTCGGCCAGCTGTCCATCTTAAACCCAAAGGTTTGAAGAGTGAGAGTATAGTTAAGAGTTCGTTATATGGGGCTTAATCTTCTTGTAGGGCGTCTATAAGATACGCTGTGTCAAGGTGTGACTTTACCTCTGCTACAAAATCATGGATACGGTTCTTACGAAAGCTTTTGTAATCAAAGGGCTTGTAGCTCGGGTTGATGGTTGTAAAAAAGTGGTTGCGCCAAGCATCGTTGTCAAAGAGGGCGTGTAAAAAAGTACCGTAGATCTTCTCATCATGATAACCAATAGGGTGCTTTTTACTAATGCCATGATGGATCTCATAGCCTTCGATGGTAAAACCAAAAAGCTCTACCTGACACTGTCGTTGGACTTTTTCATGCTTAAAGAGTATCTCTCCCTCTATCAAACCAAGGCCCTCAAAGGTACCTGTCACTTCAACACCATCATCAATGATCTTCTCAAAAAGCATTTCGTATCCGCCACAGATACCAAAAATGGTATGGTTGTAGTTTTGGATAGCGTGCGTAAACCCTCTCTCTTGTAGCCATGTTAAGTCATCAACAGTGCGACGTGTCCCCGGTAAGATGAGCAGGTCACTGCCTTGAAGCTCATGGGCATGGGTGATGAAACTAAAGTTGACGGAAAGGTCGTTAATGAGGGGTTCAAAGTCAGTGAAGTTACTAAGGTGAGGAAACTTTATGGCGACAACTTTAAGGTGCTGTTCTTGGAGTGTTTGTTGATAGTTTTCAAGGGACTGAATGTCTTCAAAACCAATGTTCAAGGGCAAGTGGGGAACGACACCTAAGACCTTGAGTTTAAACTGCTCTTCGATGATCTTTACACCCTCTTCAAAAAAGGCCATGTCGCCACGAAACTTATTGATGATCACACCGATGACATTCTTTTTTAGTACTTCAGGAAGAAGGTTATAGAGACCCCATATGGAAGCAAAAACACCACCTCTCTCGATGTCCGCCACTAAAATAATCTTCGTCTGAAACGCTGTTGCAACATAGAGGTTAGAGAGGTCCTCGTTCATGAGGTTTAGCTCAACGGGAGAGCCGGCACCTTCGGCAACGATGAGGTCAAACTCTTTTTGGAGGCTCTCAAAGGCTTTTTTAACGATGGGCTTTTTATCTTCGATGGTAGCGAAGTACTCTCCAACGCTCTGCTCGTCGGTACTTTTACCATTGATGATGAGTGAGGCTTTGCCTTGGCTTCCTGACTTTAGTAAGATGGGGTTCATCTCAAAACGTGTGGGAAGATCAATGGCTTCGGCAGCAAAGTGTTGGGCTTGGGCTATCTCGCCACCATCATCGCCTATGCGTGCATTGTTGGAGACATTTTGTGCCTTAAAGGGCGCGACTTTATACCCCGCATCGTGTAAGATTTTGGTGATGGCCATAGAGAGTGTGGACTTACCCGCGTCGGAACTTGTACCGAAGATAGAGAGTGAGTGCATTAGTTGTGGCAGGCTTTCATGATCTTTTTCCAATCCGTATCATAATGCTTTTTGATGTAGCTCACATGATGAGGCACACTGCATCCTGAACAGTCTTGGTGGATGGCATCTCCATAAACTCCTTGCTTGCCATCTTTTGAGTCGATGTCACAAAAACTATAGACTGTTTTACCGTCTCGTTGTTCATAGCCATTGTCGTCAAAACGAAAGTTGGGACAGGCGCAGAGGTAACAGTTTAGACTCTCCATGTCGTGGCATTTTTTACCAACCTTGCCTTTTGCGTTTAGCTCTTTGTAGAGGGGGCAGAATTCGGGTTCATGGATCACCATGTTGTCGAAGTCAAAATAGGCGATGATCTCATCTTTGTTGAGGTTCTTTGCTAAGAGTTTGGTCATAACCTTTTTATGTTTAGCGGCTTGTTCTTCAAACCAAGAGAGATAACTCATGCTATTTGCCTTTGATAATTAAGTAGATAAAAAATGGACCACCGATAAAGGCGGTGACGATGCCGATGGGGATCTCACTTTGGAGTTGTGGCAGGCGTGAGATGGTGTCACAAGCAGCGAGGAAGAGACCACCGATGAGAGCGGTGGGGAAGATGAGTTCATGGTTGGCGTGTGGATAGAGTTTACGTACGACATGGGGGATGATAAGTCCGATAAAGCCGATGGGACCGGTGATAGAGATGAGAACACCGATGGCAAGCGAACTGACAACCAACAGGAAGTAAGTGAGCTTTTTAGTGTCTACTCCTTTAAGACGTGCGTGTTCATCATTGACGGCGAGTAAGGCGAGTTCAAAACGCCTGCGATGAAGGGTGAGAAGAAGGAGTAGGGCCATTAAGGCGGTCATGATCACTTGTGCATAGCCAAGCGTGGAGAGCGAGCCCATGGTGTAGTGCAAGATGGCATGTGACTGCATGGCAGTAGCGACAGAAAAAAGAACCATGAGGGCTGCCGAGAAGAAAAATGAGAGGGCAATGCCTAGGAGTAAAAGGGCGTTACTGCCCCTATGTGTGACGTAGCGAGAGAGCCAGAGAATGAGCAAGACAGAGCTAAAAGCACCTGCAAAACCAAACAATGCAGAGAGGCTAACTCCCAAAAACATAAGGTTAAGTCCCAAAACAACAGCGATCCCCGTACCTAAAATAGCGCCACCAGAGATGCCTAAGGTGAAGGGTGTCATTAAGGCATTACGAAAAAGTGTCTGAAAAAGCCATCCACTGAGTGCAAGGATGACACCTGCAAAAAAGGCGAGCAGTAGTCGTGGTAGGCGAAGATCAAAAAAGATACGCTCTTCTAAGGAGCCTCTCTGAAACAGAGCACTCCACTGCATATCAACAGCACCTATAAAAGGGGAAATGAGCGCTAGTGCTAGAAGTGTGAACAAAAAGAGTGTTTTAGCCATAGATGACTCCGAGTGTGCCATTGTCCAAGCTAAAGTCAACACCATAGGCCTCTTTTAGACTTTGTGTTGTGAAAAAGTTAGAGGGTGATGGGTAGTGAGTGGCAGTAGCGTTGTGGATAAAAAGCACTTCATATCCTAGTTTATAGGCAAGGTTTAGGTCGTGAGTGATGATGACTTTTTGTGTGGTAGGGTTGAGCGACTGGAGTGCTTTATAAAACTCAAGGCTGTGGTGTGGGTCTAGGTTCGCCGTAGGTTCATCAAAGATAATGATCTTACTCTCTTGGGCGAGGGCTTGGGTGATGAGCAGTAGTTGTTGCTGTCCAGAACTGAGCTCACCTATCTTTTTCTTAGGATTAAGATGGTGTTGTTGTATGTGTGAAAGTGCCAAGGCTTCATCTTCACGACTATAAGGCGCAAAGGAGGCTTTATAGGGATGTCGTCCCATTAGTACAAAGTCTAAGACCGTGATGTAGGTGTCATAACTCTCAAGTTTCGGGGGGATATAGGTGATGGCTTTTGCGCGCTCTTGGGCAGAGAGCTGCTTGAGTGAGATGTTATGAATGCTTACTTCACCTTCATAAGGAAGCAGACCACACAGCGCTTTTGCAAAGGTGCTTTTACCGGCACCATTGGCACCAAGGATGACAAGGTTGTTGGCACTTTTCAGATGAATATTTTGGAGGATAGTCTGCTGGTAGCCACAGCTCAATGCTTCTACTTCTATCATTTGAGTACCTGACAGATGGTGGTGATGCTCTTAGCAATGCGTTGTGATGGAATAAGGATATAGTCGTTTTGGATAATGGTGATCTTATGGTTTTTTGCTGCATTAATAGGAAGCGCCATCCACTGCTTTTTGAGTGCCATCGGGTCTGTTTTGTCCAGTGGTCCGAGTAGGAGTAAGACTTGATCGGGGTTACTAGCAATAATACTCTCTATGCCCAAAATGGGTTGAAGGTTATAGCTATCTTTGTAAGCATTTTGTGTGTGGCAACTCTCTAAGATCTCCTCAAAGAAGAGGTCGTGACCGGCTACATAAACGCCACGAGAGAGCTCACTTGAGTTGGCAAAGACGATTAATACCGTTTCATTGTTCTCGTTATGTGCGGCGTTGGTTTTGGCATCACTAATGGCTTGAATCATCTTTTTTGCAGCCTCCGGTTGGTGGAGCTGTTCGCCAAGTTGAAAGATGGCAGAGGCGATCTCTTGGGTACTTCCTAGCGTGATGGTTTTGGTCTTAATCCCAAAGTGTTGAAGCTTGCTAAGAAAGGGCTGTTGGTGGTTGAGACCGATGACCAAGCTAGGTTTGAGTGTGAGGGTGCGTTCGAGTGAAAGTGTGGTGTAACCACCCACTTTTGGTCTGGTAGAGAGTTGAGGAGGATAAAGCGTATAGTCACTTACACCTACAATGGCGCTACTCTCACCTAAGCCAGAGACGATCTCAGCAATAGCAGGACTCAAGGTGACGATGCGCTCTTGAGCTTGGAGCATAAGGGTGAAAAGTAGTAGAAAAATTATGCGCATTGTATAGCTCCAAATTCCCAAGTCTCTGTGTCAAGTGTAGTATAAGCACTGTAAGGAAAATTAATGCTAAAAGCCTCTTCTAAAGAGATCTTGTTAAGAAGATGCATTAAGACGCGAATGACTCCTGCGTGGGTCACGACTAATACCTTGTTATAGGGTGTTGATGGAAGGGTCTTGGTGAAAAAAGTGTTGATACGGTCGATGTAGGTGTCGTAGGGCTCACCATCGAGTGCGTTGATCCACTGTAAAAAATCTTCGTAAATGAGTTTGTCTCGTTGGACAATAGCATCGAAGGTCATCCCCTCATGTTTTCCCCAAGACTTCTCGCGAAGAGCTTCAGTATAAACAACATCCATCGCCGTCATTCCTGCGAAGGCAGGAATCAACGAGTCTGCATTGCTAGTAAGTTGTGATTGGTGGATTCCTGCCTTCGCAGGAATGACGGTGCTTAGTAACTGCTTAGTGGTCTCTTGACAACGTCTAAGATCAGAGCTATAGATGGCATCAAAATGTTGGTGAGAGAGTACTGTGGCGAGTTTTTTTGCCTCGTTAACCCCTTTGGCTGAGAGAGAGATGTCGTTATGTCCGTTATAACAGCGGTGATAGGCTTCATCTACTTCGCCGTGACGTACTAAGGTGATGATCATGTTGCTGTGCCTATGAGCAGTAGGTTGAGCAAGAGTAATTCGGTTACTTCAATGAGAAAGCCATAGATGTCTCCACTGAAGCCGCCCAGTCGCTTAATGAAAAAACGTTTGATAAGCAGTAGTGTAGCGAGTGAAAAGGCGAAAAGAAGCCAACTGTTTGTTAAGGTTACAAGACTAAGAACAAAGAGCGAAGTGATGATGAGTTGTTGTTTGGTGAACTCTTGTTTTGCAAGGGTACTCATGCCCTCTTTGCGGATGTAGGGAAAGAAGTAGATGGCAAGTACGGCGTTGTAACGTGAAAGCATCAAGACAACAGGTAAAAGGTAGATAGCATCTAAAAACCAGAGCGTAGAGGCCTTAAAGATGAGAAAAGTGATGCTAAATATCATCCCCATACCACCCGCATGCGGATCTTTCATCACCTCTTCCGCGCGCTCTTTGGGAACAAACAAACCATCTATAGTGTCTGAGAGACCATCAAGGTGGAGTGCCCCTGTCAGCACAACCCACAAAACAAAGAGGATGATATGCAGATGCGCTTCGGGGAGAAAAGGAAGGAGTAAGGTATAAATGAGCCAGAGGATACCACCAAGAAGTGCCCCGACTAAAGGATAAAACATCACCGCGTAACCGTTAATACCCTTGAAAAAGTCGTGGATTTTGAAGAAGGGGAGGATAGTGAGCATGTTTACAGCTAAGGCGAAACCTTTAGCCGAATGTCGTAATATCGCCCATTTACCATTGTCCATTTACGATTCCCCTTTGATTTTCGTGGCAATGCCGGCGATACAGTGATAGACCTCGTCGCAGTTTTCGGCGATGATCTGTGCGACGATACCACTGATATCGACATATTCTCGGGCTAGTGCATTGTCGGGGATGATGCCTGCTCCTACGTCGTTATGGACAAAGACGATGTTGTTGGAGAGGCTCATGACCTTCTGGATGTGCTCAAGAATCTGCTCTTTAGTTTGTTCGTGATAGAGCATATTGTTGATCCACATGGTGGTGCATTCGAGGAGAACAGGTGTGTCACATCCTTTGATAGCATTGTAGAGGTCAAGCGGTTCTTCTATGGTGTGGAATTTTTGCGCTCTTCGTGCTTGGTGTGTTTTGATGCGACTGCTGATCTCATCATCTATAAACTCTGTGGTGGCGAGGTAATAAGGCATGGCTTCTGAATTAAGTTCGCAATGACGG
>JAJRVE010000177.1 GCA_024277445.1 Campylobacterales bacterium | reverse complement strand
CTTTCAGGGAAAAAGGAGTCAAGAGTATCCATAAAAAAGCGATCTTTCATTTTTAGGGGTGATTTTTGTTGGACCAGTGCTTTGATCTGCTGTCGCGTCATCTGAGCAGTCTTAAGCGCCTCAAAAATGTTTCTACGAACATAATAGTTTTGATCAAACATATATATGTAAAGCTGTTCTATAGCCTCTGGACAAAGTCCTAATGAGAACTTAGAGAGGTTGATCTTCATAATTATATCTTGATTCAAATACGCCTCTTTCACAAGTGTACAGTCTTGAATACCTAAGCGATGAAGCGCACGAAGATAGGTCACCATAAAAAGGACATTATCTTGATGGTGTTCATAAATTATTTTTATCTCTTCTTGGAGTTCAACATATTCTCTCTCACCCACAGCTGAAATAACACTTTTTAAGATAAAGTCTTCATGGTTTTTCTCCAACAACAGCCCAATAAAAACTCGTATCTCTTCCACTGAAACATTTGCAAAGGCTTGTACAAAAACAAATTCACAAAACTTTAAGCTCATTCCTCGTTCGTAGTTATGTTCAAGAGCATTAGTCATCTCTAAAAGGTCTGAATGGTCTTCACTTAAGTATGCATAACTGTAAATAGCATATAGCATACTATCAAAACTTGTCTGTTCTTTCATCTCTTGTGCATAAAACCATTTAAGCCGTGGAGAGAAAATGAAGAGTAGTTTGTAATAGATAAAACGCTGACTCAGTTTAAAATAACTCTTTTTATAACGCTCGAGCAAAAAGAGATCAAGGTCAAATTGCTCAATCAGTTTAACAATCTTTTCACTTTCTTTTTTGGATACAAAACTATAAAGTTGAGAGATAGCATCTGTCAGAGCAAAACGTTCCTGATTTGTACGGACCTCAATCTCATTTTGATCTAAAAAGAGGTACTGACCAATCTGCTCAACATAATGTTTTTGTAGTAAGACATCTTGTTTACGCCGTGCTTCTATAACGACTTGAACAACAGAAACTACGATCAAGAGTAGTACTGATGCTATAAAAAAGAGAACGGTTCCTTTAAAAACAATATCTAGATGTGAGATAACAACCTCTTGATAGAGTACTACCGGATCGATCACCAGGCTTTCCTTATAAATAAGTTAAGACCACTTCTACTATACGCCCCTACATCAGTGTAATAATTACTGTAAGAGAGTGCTCCACCTACTGTCCATTCTGGTCTGAACCGATATTCTCCTGAAAAACGCCACATATGACTCTTAGAATTTTGAAAGGCATCATTGTTCTCGATATATTCATTGCTGTCTGACCAAGTATACTCCCCTTGAATTTTGTAGTGACAGTTAGATTCATAACCGAGCTGACTTACCAGTGCATAGCTTGCCGATGCCGGAACATAATAGAGTTTTTGCATCCAAGTAAATCCTTGTAAAAAAAAGATAGAGTACTCAGGTATCAACATATGGACATCAGCCGTACGATAGTGGCTATACTCATATCCAAAGCCTAGTTCAAGCCAATCAATATCTTTATAAATATGCGCGCCTGTATTAACAATTGGCATAAAATTCGCCTCGGGAGAGAAGGAAAATGTGACATAACCCCACCAAAAATTTTTAAATGCCCGGTAGAGATCGGCTTGTAGTTTAGTGTCTCTTAAACCATAGCGCCAGGTCTCTTGTAAACGTCCTACAGCCACATATTCTTTTATTGGTGTCTCATACTGTATGTAAAAGGTATTGTCACTATAGCGAGTATCTGAATAGTCATAAAAGATGCCGCCTATCTCAAGTTTATTGACTAGTGTACGACAATATAGTAGAGGATACTTCTCTTTTAATGCTTCTTGGGATTCTTCACCCAACTCATATAAGAGATGATTTGCCTTACCTCTTTGATAAAGCTTGAGTAAAGACGCCATATAGAGCCGACTCACCTCAAGGTCTCTGGGATAGCGTGTTACCATCGACTCCAGCAATTTAAAAGCGGGATCAGTCGCCCCTGTTTCAATATAGAGACGTGCCAGTTTCATACCATCCTCGGGCTTCTTCTGTGATGCATAACGTTTCTTGTAGAACTTGATCTGCTGTGCAATATCCATCTTTTTTAGCGCTGCTTCTTGGGCATTTTTTACGTTAGCGATCTGCTCTTTTATCACCGACTTTTGCTCTTGTGCATAGAGTGCTTCATAATGCTTCAAACTCTGACTATACTTGCCATTCCAAAAGAGGATATTGGCCAAAAGGTGACGACTCTCTTCGCTCTTGGGATAATCTCTGTAAAACTTTTGTGCTTCCTCTTCTGCACGTACCAAAGCACTACTACGTATTAATGATTGAACATACAAAAGATGTAAATCATAACTATTACGCTCTTGCATGGATAGCCTCTCTATATAAACTAAAGCTTTTTTTGGAGAGGTATTTAAAAGTTTTTCAGCATGTTGCGTATGGAGCAAGAGTCTATTTTGACGATAGGCTTTAAGTTGAACTGTCTTTGGATAATCTACTTTCATCTGAGTAAATATCACTTCGGCTGCTTCAGGTTTTTGTCGCCAAAAGAGTATGGTCGCATACTTCTGCATCACCTCTTTGTCGTGTGGATAATCTTTGTAAAGAACCGCAGCTAGCTCTTCTGCTTTGGCGATTTCTCCCTGTGAAATTAACGTATTGATATCCTTTAATAGAAGTTGCTTCTCTTTTCGAGCTTCTTGATAGTGTGAAGTAACACCATGCGATGTTGCACTAAGGGTATCAGCATACAGTGAGATACAAGAGAAAGAAAAAACAATAACTAATATTATTTTCAATGCGCTTCTTTCTTAACTTGTGATTTCAAATCATTCACCAACTCTTTAGCGGCTGGATTATAATGTAGCTCTTTGTCAAGATATCTTAATCCAAGCGACTTGTTTTTCATTAAAAATGCTACTCGTGCCATATCGTAATTGGCTAAAGGGTAAGAAGGATTAATACCTAATAGCTTTTGTAAATACTTCTTAGCTGCTACATACTGATGTTTCATAATAAAAATCTCAGCACTTCCCCATAAAGCGTCTAAGTTGTTATCATTGTCTTTAAGCATCGGTTGATAGATCTTGTCAGCTTTTTTATACTCTTTAAGATGAAAATAGATACGGGCAAGACGTACTTTACTACCTTCCGTTGGTCGGATAGCAATCGCCTGCTTAAAATAGCGTGCCGCTTGTACAAAATTATTTTGTAAATAGTAGTTCCATCCTAATGCAGAATAAGGTTCTGCATTATGTTTGTCAAACTCTGAGATAGACTGTTTTAACAGTATCACAGCTTGAGCATACGACCCCTGATCACGTGCAGTTATACCCTGTTGAAGATGATAATTATTTGTAAATACACCTTGATTTGGTAATCCCAAAATATCATTTTTATCCAGTGCAGCCACTTTAATATGGTAATAACCATCTTTCTTTATTGTAAAACTCACATGAGTTGATTTACTCTCTTTTTCCTCTATAATTTGCGTAAAATCCTCATCTTCAGCTAAGGTTAAACGGTATTTTTTAGCGCCTTCCACCGGGTTAAAGACAATCAGCATCTCACCATTCGCTTTGCTCTCTTTATCTAGGCCATAGGGAGGGTCCAAAAGTTCAACTACCTGTATCCCTGATGCTGTACTAACAAATCCTTCACCTTCATAAACATTTTTTTGACCCGCTTTAAGCTCACCTTTGTAGACAGAGACCACACCCTTGTCAAGCTTCTGTTCAAAGTTCAGCTCTGTTCCAAGATTTCTGAACGAAGCAGTCGGTGTTTCAAAGTTGACATGAACCTGATGCAGATCAGCCTCTGCCTGACCACTATTGAGGCTCAAACGCATATAACTTTTCGAACCTGTAATATTATGAAGATCTAAAAAACTGTACTCACCCCCTTGTTTAATCTTTATAGTTGAACCGTTATCAAGCTTAATCATGTCAAAAGCAGATGTAGACTCTATGTTTCCAAAACTTGGGATTACGGGGAAGAAGTAACTTACTCCAACCAGAAGTAAAACAGCCGCCGCATTCATGACAGCCAGAGGGTGTTCGATCCTATTATTGGTGATCTTTTTAGGCAGGGTTAATGTAAATATCGTTCCCTCTTCATAGACACTTTCAAGTTCAAGTTTACCCTTGTGTGCTTCAGCGATCGCCTTGACAAGCGCCAGACCGACACCTGTCCCCTGGTTCTGGGTAGAGGCACTGGTCTGGAATTTTTCCATCACCTTTTCCTGTTCAGATGAGATGATACCGATGCCACTGTCGATAACACTAACAGATAGGTTTTTCTTGTCATCATTAAGGACGATCTGCAGCGTACCACCCTCTTTATTGTATTTGACAGCATTAGAGATAAGGTTGAAAAGTGCTCTTTCGATCCAAAAAGCACTTGCACTGATGGCATGTCCTTCACTTTTATCTTCAACTTTAGTCTTGATCGCTTTAGTAGAGATCTCTGAAGACAATGTTTCTAAAATGCTCTCTACAATAGGCTTCAGTACGACCATCTCGATATCTATACTCTTACTGCGTTCTTGATGTTGAAGTTTCTCCATCAAAACCATCTCATCAAAAAGACTTACAGACTGACTAACAGCATTAAACGCTTGTAAAAGTAATTTTGCACGATCATCCTTGTCAAAGTCATAGGTACTGAGCATCTCAAGAGAGAGCTTTGCTGAAGAGAGTATGTTTTTGAGTTCATGGTTACTCACTGTACTAAGACAATTGTCATCTTGATTGATCGCCTCAAGTGATTTAAGATGCAAGTCGAGTATATTGTAGAATAACTCTAGCTCTTCTTGGTCCTCATGGTTCTTACATCCTTCAAAACGCACATGCAGTGAGTTAAAATCAAAAATAACATCATCATTGTCTACGATAACACCACTATTCTCATTGGTGATCTTGTTAATTGTCTTAATATCTTTTGCACTAAAAAACTCACCGACTAAGCTTACAAGCTTATCTGTTTTCTTCATGTTCTCTCCATATTTTCTTACTGTGCTTTATCTATATTAACCATTATATTCATATTAAAATACTTAAACAACATTAAAATAACATTTAAGTATAAAACTATTTTGGCGCTATCCTCCTTTATCGCTTACGATATGTCAAAAGAGCATAAAAGCTTCCTGCATCTTTTTACTATTCAGAAAAACAAATCCAGTTTTTACCACGTTTCTTGGCACGGTAGAGTGCCTCATCAGCTTTTTTAAAGCTCATATTCATATCATCGTCGCTTCTAAGCACGGTGGCTCCAAAACTACATGTTATATGTGGTATATCATCATAAATGTCACTCTCCTCAATAAGCTCCTTGAGTGTCTTAAGTATTTTGAATGCATTATTTACGGTTGTCGGATAAAATACAATCACAAACTCATCTCCTCCCCAACGTGCGATAAGATCACTGGCTCGAATACTTGATGTCATCAACCCTGCCAATTTGACCAACACCTTATCTCCTGTTAAGTGTCCATAAGTATCATTGACCTTTTTAAAATCATCTATATCAACAATACATAAAACAGCTTCTAGCTTACTTCTCAGAAGTTGATGTCTCACATACTCAAATTTATTCTCAAAATCAAACCTGTTTGGAAGTCGCGTCAAGCTATCAATCGTAGCCAGCTGATAGAGTGCCTCTTTCTCATTTTGATGGACCGTTATATTATTGAAGACAATAATATAGGTGTTTTGATCTATCATAGGATAAAACTTCACCTCAAAATGGGTCTTTTCACCATTGGTATCCATGATATCAACTTGATTTGGAAAAGGAGCTCCATTTATCAACATATGATGAAAATCTTCATCGCGCTCCATTCCAGGAAGTTTAAAGAACTTTTTTTGTGATGCAAATGCAAGCAGCCCTTCATAAGCAAAAAACTTCAACGCGGCCCGATTAGCATAATCGATCTCAGCATTTTTAATAATAAAAATGAGCTCTTCTTGAAGATCAAAAATTGTATGTAAAAAGCTGTCTTGCGCGTGCAGTTTATCTGTGCTCTTATCAATCGTCTTCTCAAGGTCAGTCGCATAGTTACGCAGGCGCTGTTCCTGCTCATAAATAGCAACGCGCATTGTATCAAGATTATAGGCTAGAACCTCAAACTCATCATTGGTCTTGAACTCTATACTACTTTTATAGTCACCTGACTTGATCTGTTCCGTAAAAGCAATAAACTTTGAGAACATACGATATATTTGATGACTTAAAAGCGTTGCCATGATAGCGATGATGAGTAACGCAACAAAAAAGATCAGTACAACATTAATAAACGCTTTATCCAACACTTCAGAGGGAAGGGTATCTTTAAGTGCAATCAGTAAGTATATCGGAATTTTCACCTCGTCTGTACCCAGCAGATGCATAGAGACAACATAATGGGTATCAGTCATCTTTGTCATTAAACTCTCATCAGGATGCATGTCAAGCCACTCTAACTGATGATGATTAAAAGGGAGTGTAAACACATCTTTGAAGGTAGTATCTAGCACACGCGCTTTATAGACTAGCGCATATTCAAGATCTGTGTTAGCTTTAAGTGCCTGCAAAACAGCCTTGTCTATCAGCTTGGCTGTCAAGACCATACCAACAACAGTACCCTTTTTATACAACAAAGCGGTGTGATATTGTAACAGGCTATTTTTTTTTAGCAGCCCATGCTGTGCTGTTTTCAGTGCATAACTCTTCTTAACGAAAGAGAGTGCGTCTACCTCTTTCTGGCTCAGTTTCCACTCTGGAGTCTGTCCGATAATTGTACCTTTATCATCTAGTAAAACTATCAGAGAACACTTCATCAAACGGCGTTCTTGTCGAAACACATTCTCCAACACCAACTTGCTATTTTGTGATAAAAAATGTAACAACCTCGGATCTTGTGCCAGTTGTTCAGTGGCAATCGCCTCATTATGTTCGTTGATATTAAAGATGTTCTGACTCAGGCTTTGCATCTGTTCTAGTTCATAACTTAATACAGTATCAAATTCTTTCTTGGTTGTATGGCCAATGGAATAGATCATTGGTAGTATCAGCAAGATATTCGTACCAAGTATCAACAAAATGAGTTTGGTACGAATCGACATAGAAGGCTGAACCATACATCTTCCTCTCATAATTAACAAAAAACAGCTACCAAATTATCTGGCAAAAATCTTTATTGTTTTCTATTATAATGAGTACGAGAGATGAATGTATGTAAGATAATCCTTACACTATTAAACTTGGGGTGTCGTTTTAGAGGGTGATCGCTTTAAACGATAATATCATTTTGAAGTGCGTAGTGAATCAATTGGTTGGTATTATCGAGCGAGAGCTTGTCCAAGATACGTGTACGATAGGTAGAGACTGTCTTAGGACTAAGAGAGAGTTTTTCAGCGATCTCTTTATAACTCATACCACCTGCGATCATCGCAAGGACTTCAAACTCACGTTTCGAGAGAAGTTCAGAAGGATTTTTTTCCTCTTTTTGCAGTGACTCTCCATAAAGTAAAGTATCATTAACCGCTTTACTAAGATAGACCTTTCCCTTTGCCACACTCAAAATAGCATCAACAAGCTCATCTGAAACAACTTTTTTATTCAAGTAACCTGCGGCCCCAGCTTTAATCGATTGTAAGGCATACATCTCTTCAGGATACATACTTAACACCAAAATAGAGAGATCTTTAAAGCGTGATGACACATCTTTGACCGACTGCAGACCATTTTTGTCACCCATGTTAAGGTCAAGAATCAAAATATCACAGGGGGTCTCTTTTAACACCTCCATCAACATCTCAAATGATGATGCTTCCTTATTCACTTGCATACCGGGCTGTTGCTCGATCAAAAAGTTCAGACCACTTCTGACAATACTATGGTCATCGGCCAAAACAATATTCAAGGTTTTTTCTGTATTCATAGTGAGCGCGCCTTTACTGTAAAAAATCTATTGCTACTAATTATACATCAACTCGACTATTTTCCCTTTAGCCTTTGTAAGATCTCTTTGATCTCTCTTTTTTTGAAAGGCTTACCCACATGGGCATCGAAAAGACCCGCTTTTGTTCCCTGCTCCAGCGGATCCACTGAGATAGAGACTGCATAGATCGTACTGCCCTTTTTCTCTTTCTCATAAGCACGGTACTGTGTCAGTACCTCCTTACCTGAATGTCCTGGCATGTTTTGGTCTAGATAGACCAGTTCAAAAGGTTCACCTTCATCTAAAGCCTGTTTTAAAAGTTCTAACGCACGAAGACCATCTTGTGCGATATCAACATGATAAAAGTCATCTTCCAAAAAGGCTTTAACAAGCTCTATATTAATCCTGTCATCATCAACAACAAGGACCTTTGTACGAGAGCCATCTCTCATAAAGTCATAAAGAGTATCTCCATAATAGTCATACTTAGAGATCACTTTGTATGGTAGACGCTCTTCATCTTTGGCCAAAGAGAGCAAAACTTCTTCAACAACTAGAAGCTTCATGTTGTTACGTTCAACAAAAGTCGAGATCGTCACATCCATCTTGTTTTGAAAGCAAATAAAATGCGTGCTCTTTTTATCAATCGCGCCCAAGGTGTTTGAGATGGTAATATTTTTCTCACTCACACCCATGCGCAACAGATATTCCGTAATGTTCTGAGCCACAGAAATATGTCTGCTCTCAAGTAGGATCACAAAAGATTTACTACTTTGTCTCAGAGATGGAAGGTTCTCTGTTTTATCCGTAACCTCTAATGGTATCTCGAAGTAAAAGGTACTCCCAACATCCAAAGCACTCTCTAGCTTTAGAGCACCACCCATATCCTTAACATATTCTGCACAGATAGAGAGGCCCAATCCTGTACCACCAAACTCAACATTGGTCGTATCTTCTGCCTGTTTAAATGCTTTAAAGATCTCTTTTTGTTTCTCTTTAGCAATACCTATACCTGTATCTTTTAAAGAGACCTGCATCATCTTTTTTTCTCTTTTATACACCACAGAGAACTCTACACGTTCACCCTTTGGCGTAAACTTATAGGCATTTCCAATCAGGTTCATCACAATACGTTTTAACTTAATACTGTCGACAGAGATCTCTTTAGGAAGTGCCGGATCAACAAAGACATTGAAATCCAACTGCTTGTTATACATGTTAGCCGAAAATAGTTGTGCAATATCTGCAAAGAACTTTGAAGGATTAAGGCACACTGACTTTGATCCGCTACGCTCATGGTGACTGCTCACACGATCGAGTATAGAAGTGGTCAGATCATTGATAAACTGCGCACTCTCTTTGGCATTGCTGATATACTGTAAGAGACGCGGGTTGTCGATCTGCTCTTCGAGAAGCTCTAAAAACCCATACATACTGTTAGCTGGAGTACGGATATCATGTACCGTATTGGCTAAGAAGTTCAACGTAGCATCAGGTGCTTCCACTACCTGCTTGGCTTCTTGAATCGCCTCTACCTTTTGAATCACCTGTTGAGAGACGTTATTGAGATCTTCTTTGATGTAGATACGATCTTTTTGTCCATGTTTAAGTTCAGGGTGCATGTAGCAAGCAACCTTGATCAGGAAAGAGGAAAGCGATCTAAGAACCTCAGCATCATCTTCATCAAAATTTTTGATCTGACGGATCGACGAATAGGCTGTTACAATACCGATAAAACGTTCTCCATCAAGAAGTGGTGCTATGACCTTGGATTTAATCCTAATCTCATCAGGGTTGTCTGTCTCAGGATAATACTCTTTTTCACTCGCAAGATAGTTATAGATACCCCCCGTAATCGTTAAAAAAGATTTGACCATAATACCACGCTGGTTTAACATAGAGATCTCGCGGGCAGAGCCTTCTGGGCGTTCTCGGATCAATGAGGCAGCATCCTCATCAAAAATCCATAAAGATGCATACTCTGAACCAATCAACGAAGTGATCAATTTTTCCACAATGGTATTGACTTCTATATTATTGTCTGCAGACTCTATCTTCTTTGTTGTCTGCTGTAACAGACTTTTCAATTCACCTGCATTTAAATCCTGCATCGTATCTCCTCTTAACACTCTTGTAAACTACGATGTTTTTCAATAACACAGCAGTAGATCTAATGATAAGCAGAATTATATGCAAAAGTGTTATCTCTCACAGTAGGAGAAACCTTACATACACCATAGCAGTTTTTTTTTATAATACCGCTGATAAAAACAAACAGGAGCAGACTATGCAAAGACCAACACCAACTGATGTAGAACATGAAGTGACAAGCGTTGATATGATCGTCTCTAAGGGGGATGCTGAAGGTAATATCACCTATACCAATCCTATCTTTATGAAAATCACAGGATATACCCAAGGTGAGCTGCTTGATCAGCCCCACTCTATTCTTCGCCATCCTGATATGCCTAAAGTGATCTTCAAATATCTGTGGCAAAATATCAAAGAGGGTAAAGAAGTTTACGCTTATGTGAAGAACCTCTGTAAAGATGGCGGTTACTACTGGGTACTGGCACAGGTTAGAGTTGCAAAAAACCCTGATGGGTCATTTAGAAACTATGTATCTACTCGTAGAATGATCACACCAGCTGCCAAGGAGGCCATCAGTGCACTCTATGCCAACCTACTTAAGGTAGAACAAGACGAAGGAGTGGAAGCTTCAGAGAAGGCACTGCTTGCATACCTTTCGGAAAACGGACAGACACTTGAGACTTTTAACAGTTTCATGCAGTCACTTAACAAATAAACAATAAAAGGAATTATCCATGATCGATTTTGAAAAATCAATGAAAAGACTACGCGCCGTTAACGGCTACCTCGGTTCTGCCGTACTTAACTACTCGGGTGAGACACTCTATATAGACAACGACAACACAGGAACAGATATCCCTTACTCTGCAAGTATCTTCAATGATGCTTTTCGTATGGTCTCAGAATCTTCACTGGACGTTGGTTTCAGTGAAGCATCTTCGATCGAAGCAAAGACTTTGGACGGTCATGTCTTTTTGATCAATAGTGCTGGTGAGTTCAGTCAAGACAATTTCTCTAAGATAAATGTCTTCTCGATCTTCCGTGATGACGGAAACGTAGCCTTGGCAAAGATGATCATGGACAAAGCTTCAAAAGCGATGTCCCAGGATCTTGCACGTATCTAGTATATTAAAAATCTATCTTTAAAGGGGCGCTTATCAAAACTTTATATCTGATTCGACACGCCAAATCAGACTGGCAAGCCTCTGGAGCCAGTGATTTTGAACGAAGTCTGAAGAAAAAAGGCTATCATGATATTAAGACCATGGGCTCCTACCTTCTCTTAAAGGGTATCAAACCTGACCTTATCCTCTCAAGCTGTGCATTAAGAGCACAGGAGACAGCTGATGGACTTTCCGATATCATCGAGTTTACAGGTACCAAACACTACCTGCAGGAACTCTATCTCAGACCTGTTGAGACATTAAAAGAGGTTATTACACTTCAAGATGACTCCTGTGAGAGTCTCTTTCTTATCGGACACAATCCACAGCTTACTGATCTGGTGAACCACCTTGTCAAAGATGAGCATGTCTCGAAGTTACCAACTCTTGGCATCATCGCTATTAATTTTGATATTGAACAGTGGAGTGATCTGGAAGAGAGAAGTGGTAGTATAGATTTTTTTATTTATCCAAAACAGTTTCACTACTATATGCCCCAACAGATTAGAGCTATTTTAAAGCGCTGAAACACTACTTAAACTACTACTCTCTATTTAAAACCAAACAGTAGCGCTTTAATCTCTTCAACATCTCTACTAGTATCATCTTCTTCTCGCAGTGCCTCGATCTTCTTGGCCATCTCTTCATTTCCCAGAGAGTAAAGTAGCCCTTTTAAAGCATGTAGTACGTTATTGACCGCTTCATGATCAATAGGAGCAGTATTTAAAATCATTTCTGCTTTTTCAAGCTCTTTGGTAAGATCATTTTTGGCCTGTACTAGTAGTGGCGCAACCTGTTCTTTACTAAAACCAAATGATTCAAGGTAAACCGCTGCATGTTCCATTGTCTTTTCAATTATTTTTGTCATAAAGTGCCTTTTTTATCGATTCTTCCAGTATTTTAGGCTGGATAGGTTTTTCAAGAAGACCATTAAAACCTGCTCCAGTAATCTTTTCGAATGTCTTTTTATAGACATCTGCTGTCAAAGCAAAAGTTGGAGGAAGAGGTTTGATTGCCTTGCAACGTTTTATTACATCATAACCATCAAGTCCTGGCATCTTAAGGTCAAGTAAGAGCAAGTCATAATCAACTGTCTTGTACATCCCAATCGCTTCATATCCTCCTGATGCCATGTCTAGTACTGCATTTGGAAAAAGCATTTTCACAAACAGCTTTAAAACCTCAAGATTAGTTGAGATATCATCCACAGCAAGAATGCGTAGAGAACGTTCTTGAAGTGTTTTAGAGAGGATATCTCTATTTTTATTACCGTTTAGATTGATATAGGTCGAGATAGGGATATGACCGAAAAAGGTATTATCAAAAAAGTTAACAAGCGTATGATTATGAACATGCTGTGCAAAAAACTTTGTCCTGACAAATCTTGGCATACTTTTCAAATAATGTATCAAACCATTAAAACGATCATAGTTCTCTTCTGCTGTGGTTAACACAAAATAAGTAGGTACCATCAAGTTTACATTTAAGAGTCTATCCATCAAAACCTTTTCATCTTCAACTACATAAACCGTAGCACCACGATGCTCTAAAAACTTCTGCAGCTGCGTGAACATATCTTGATTAACGACATCCGTATCATTAAAAAAGAAAAAACGCTCTTTTTTAAGATCGATCTCAGGCATTTTGACACGTGGCAATGTAAGTGTAATCGTTACGGAAGTGCCTTCACCTTTTATACTCTCTATCTTAAGTTGTCCCTGCATCTTCTGCGTGAGCTTGGAAACGATATAAAGTCCGGTACCTACACCATCGCTCATCGCTGAAAAACGGACAAAGGGATTAACAACAGACTTTATCTCTGTCGCACTCATACCACTACCTGTATCTTTGATCGTAAAAATCAGTGTGTCGGTTCGCTCATCCAACTTCTTCATTATCACCGACAATGCTATCGTTCCATATGAAGTAAACTGCACTGCATTGTTCAGTAAGTGGTTGATAATCAGTGTGATGTTTTGTTGATCGCCAATATGCTTGGTACTCAAAAGATCAAAATGGCTTGTAAACTGCAACTGTTTTTTATAAATCATAGGCAGCACTTTTTCCATGCTCTCAGAGAAGGCATCTTCCAGCCAAAACTCATTTTTACTCAACTCAATCTGACCGGAATTTATCTTGGAGAGATCAAGTATCTTGCTTACAAGTGACTGAAGCCCAACCGACTCTTCATCACATTGTTTAAGATAGTAGAGCTGTTTACCCTGCAGATAAGGTTTCTCATTTTTCAGAGCATTAATATAACCCAAAATAGCATTCAAAGAGGTACGCATAGAGTGCGAAAGGTTAATAATCATTTCCTGCTGCGTTATAAGCTCACTGTTCATGCGATTAGACATATGTTGTAGCACACTAATTGCCGCCTCATCCCGCTCATCTGAACGCAGGTATTCATGACACTTTGCACCAAATGTCCCCTTAAAAAAAGCCTCGAAAAAGTCATCAAGACTCCCACGATCTTCTCGCTTGCATCGATCTCTTAACAACAGATAGTGCCTAAATACAAAGGAGAAGACTTTTATGGCATACTTGACATCTTGTGCTTCATTAAGCATATATAACAGATGATAAAACATCGCTGATGTCTCTCCCTCAAGAGCACTTTCAAACTCTGCTATTCTCACTTGTGCCCGTTCTTCTGAGATACCAAACTCATTCATCAGGCTTTTAAGAATCTCTGTTCGACTCTCATAATCCATTAACATGAGGGAACCTCCTTTTCCCTAAGCATAACAACACTCAGGGTCTGGTTTTGCAATGCACTCTTTTTACTTCTCAGTGAAGGAACGATCTCACCATAGGTATGAAGTCCAATAAAAGGGAATTTGAGTATTTCAAGGACTTTCATAATGTAAAGAACCTCCATTTCTTCCCAATGTGCCGGCATAGAAGAAGAAAGCAACATAAACATCACGCCATCCTTACTGTTAGCATTTGACTTCAATAAAGCTGTGCGAAGTTGAGCAAAGCGCTTTTTCATAGTCCGCTGCGAGACAGGAATAGCTACTTTAATCTTACTTCCAACAGGCAGTTCACGAAACAGCTCAAACGATTTATTCCTACGATTAAGTTTTTGAAGAGAGACAATATTGGTATAACTCGTTTCATTCTCTTGTGAATTTTCTACAAAGAATGGTACATCAAACATCTTGATACGCCGCATCGTCAAACGACCGATCACCTCTTCGATCATCTCTAATGCAGGTTCATCTTCAATATGGGTAACGACCTTTCCTTTGTTTTTGGTCACGGTAAGGTCGATTCCAGCTGGTTCGAAGTCATGTAGCGAACTTCCTGTCAACTCATACCGGTCTGCATCCAAAAGACAGCAGAGCAATCCTTTCTCATAAAATGTACCATTGTAATAGATAGAACCACCATTATCCTCTTTTTGCAGTACTCCAGAGACCATTCCATAAACTGAACCTCCTTCAAGTTTTTCAGAAACAATACTAATATCACGATGAATACAGCGTCCATAATGGGTATAAAAAAGTAATGCATTATTACGCTTGTTTGTACTTTCTTTTTCAAAGTCTAATAAAGAAGCATCTTCTGAAGCATAATGTATAGAGAGGGCCTTTGGATCAAGGTCCATATACATAAAAAGCAGTTCACTGGTTCGGTAAGGTATAGGCTTTGAAAGGTTACCGCTACTGCCTATTCCAATAATAGAAATATCAGGATATCGTTGTTCAAGTTCTAATACCATCGTCTGAAAATTTTCTTTCTGTGATAGTAAATAAAATCCAAAAACAACGGTCGGTGTAAAAGTCAGACCTGTAGGAAGAGATATACCAGTAGCTATATAATGATTCATGAACCTAACCTCAATAATATTGGTGGATATAGCAATCCAACATCTTTAATTATACTCAAAAACAAAGTATAATTCATGTCAGGTATAGCCTACAAAAGCTTACTCTAGTAGCGAGGAATTCTAACTGTTGAGGTCCCTTTTTCATTCTTATAAAAAAGGACGCATCACGTTTAATAGCTTCTCTTGGTCGATAGGTTTTGCAAGATAATCATCCATACCCGACTGCAAGAACCGTTCCTTATCCCCTTTAATGGCATTAGCGGTTAAAGAGATGATTGGAATATGTCTATATCCATGTTCTTTTTCATACTCTCGAATGAGTTTAGTAGCACCAATCCCGTTGAGACGGGGCATGTTTTCGTCCATTAATATAAGATCATATCTATCTATCTTTACCATGTTAACGGCTTCGTATCCATCTTTTGCCAGTGCATATTTCAATCCTAATTTTTTTAAGACAATGCTCATAAAAAGCTGATTACTTCGGTTATCTTCTACTAGTAGTACCTTCTTTCCAGGCGCAATAGCATGTTCTTCTGTCTCGCTCATTAAACTATTCTTATCACCCTTTGTTACTGTGGCTGAGAACAGAAAGGCACTCCCTTTTCCCAATTCACTTTTCAGTGTTAAATCACCATTAAGAAGCTTACTCAGACGATACGAAATAGAAAGACCGAGACCCGTACCTCCATATTGGCGTACTGTAGAACTATCTGCCTGCATAAATGCATGAAAGACATGCTGCTGCTTATCTCGGGCAATACCAATGCCATAATCTTTAACTTTTATATACAACATATTGTTTTTACACCAGATGACACACTTGATTTTGGAGTATTCCGGTGTAAACTTGATCGCATTGGAAAGCAAGTTTGAAAGTACCTGTTTAATACGTAAAACATCTCCTTTAAGCACTTCTGGCATAGAGTGATTATATTGAACATTAAAAAGTATGTTCTTCTCTGCTGCTTTAGCCTGAAAAAGCTCTGTCACCATGATGAGATCATGATAAGGATTAAAATTAACAGCCTCAACCTCTAGTTTTCCATTCTCTATCTTGGAGATATCTAAAATATCACTGATGATCTGTAAAAGTGTCATTGAAGACTCTTCAATAATCTCTATATAACGTCGTTTTGTTGGATCATTCTCTTCTTGTTTCAGCAGAGAGATAAAGCCGTTGATAGCATTAAGTGGTGTACGGATCTCATGGGACATATTGGCTAGGAACTCGCTTTTTTGTCGTGAGGCCCCTTCAGCATGTTGGGTGACAAGCTGAAGTTTTTCGTTCATCATCTTAATCTCTTTATATTGCCTTTCCAGTTTTTGCCGATCCATACAGATATCTATGGCGCGTTCTATCGTTTGTTTAAATGCTGGAGGTGTGATTGGTTTAAGAAGAAAGTTTGAGACACCCATGTTCATCAGTGCTATCAGGTCACGAGCTTCATTATCTGCAGAGACAACAATAAATTGTTGTCTTGCATTGTATGTCAACATCTGTCTGATCATCTCGATCCCATTAAGTTTGGGCATAAACACATCCGTTATCACAATATCATAATAGCTTCCGTTTGTCTCATAATAGTGCTGATACTGCTTCATGCCTTCAACCCCATCACAAACAACATCTATCTTCTCAAGATAGAGCTTAAGTAAAAAGATCACCGTCTCTCTTGCATGGTGATTGTCTTCAACAAAAAGAGTACTAAGCTCATTATTACATTGTGGTAATTTTTGCGACATACTTCACCTTTTTCATCTTTAACAGAGAACATTCTGCTCGTCAATTTTACAATAGATATAGTTAGAAACTCTTTCATGCACTATTAAAATGTAGATATTTAAATAATTTAGTAGATTTAACGACTCAAGTACTTAAAGTAATAAAAAATATATTTAAATCAGGATATCATAATGTAAACCAAAACAAATAATGGTACACAAACATGGAAACTAGAATAGATTATTTAAAAGACAAGACCGTTGTTCTTAGACATATTGTACTCTTAACAGGTATTATTGTCTTTGCAATGTCGATCCTTCGATATTATCAAAAAGAGTATCTACAATTCATTATTGATATCTTTACCGTTTTCACCTTTTCAATTATGTATTATTGGATCTATAAGCGTCCAGAAGTCTACACCATAGCTTCTCGTATTATTTTATCTATCGGACTCTTTACGATTAGTGCGGCACAATTTCATGAGACACGTCATGTTTGGTACCCTACTCTTTTACTCTTCGCCTTCTTTCTGACAGGACGAAAAGAGGGATGGGTATGGTTGATAATCATCTCTCTTTCCATTTCTGTAATTACTCCTTTTGTACCTCATACCATGAGCACCACAAGCTTTTATATTCTTCAAAGTACACTATTTTTTATCGCTTTTATCACCAACTGGTATGAGTTGAACAAACAGAAAATCCTTGAAGAGGTCAAGTCTGCTAACAGCTATTTAGAAAAGGGTGTACAGGAACGAACAATAAAGCTTAATGCAGCCAAAATAGAAGCAGAAAAGGCACTCGAGGCTAAAGGCCAGTTCTTAGCCAACATGTCCCACGAAATCCGTACACCTCTTAACGCTATCAATGGCTTTATCTCTCTGCTTAAAGAGGACGAGGCAGATCCAAAAAAACAAGAATATTTTAAGATCATCTCTCTTGCTTCTTACTCTCTTTTACAAACGATCAATGATATTCTTGATTATAGTAAAATAGAGAGTAATAATATAAATCTTAATAACATCAACTTTGACAGTATTGAAATCAAAGAAAGTATTCGACTCTTTGAAGTGCAAGCAAAGGAAAAAGATATCTCTCTAGAAATATTTTTTGCACCTAATATTCCAAAATGCCTTAATGGTGATATTCAAAAACTCAGTCAGATCATTAAAAACCTTCTCTCAAATGCCATTAAGTTTACTCCAAATAGTGGCGCAATAAGGTGTGACTTTAGTTACAAGAATGGTCGTCTTTATACCAAAGTTCAGGATACTGGTGTAGGAATTTCCAAAAATAAATTAAAAACTATTTTTGATCCCTTTATACAGGCGAACAATAGCACAACAAGAGAATATGGAGGAACAGGTTTAGGACTCGCTATTTCTACCTCATTTGTCACCATTATGAATGGTACTTTACGAGTTAAGAGTGAATTAAAAAAAGGGAGCCAGTTTTACTTTGACATCCCACTTCAGGAAATAAAAACTAAGCAAGAAGACACTGAGAGTAAAAACGATAAAGATATTAAACTCAATGGCCATATTCTAGTAGCGGAAGACAATCGTGCCAACCAACTATTTATGGGCCTTACTTTATCTAACCTTGGATTCACCTATGAAATCGCGGATAATGGTCTACAAGCAGTTGAAATGATGCGACAAAAGGACTACACATGTATTCTTATGGATGAGCACATGCCTGTCATGAGTGGTATCAATGCGACTAAAAGTATCCTTGATATTGAGAATAAGGAAGGACGTAAACATACACCAATCATCGCCTTGACTGCCAATGCCTTAGAGGGCGATAGAGAACGTTTCTTGAGTGCCGGTATGGATGACTATATTAGTAAACCTGTAGAAAATACTATACTCATAAATGTATTAAAAAAATATTGTAAGGAAAAAAATGTATAACCTCGAAGAGATAGCAAAAACCTTGGGATTCGCTCTTGATGATGTCAGGATAATCGTCACAGTTTTGATAGAAGATGCACAAAGTTCAATAGAGCAGATAGAGCAGATGTATACACGTCAGGCCTGGGCTCTGATATCCAGTGAAGCACATGGGATTAAAGGAAGTGCTGCCAACATGAAGCTTACTGACTTAAGTAATCAAGCATTGGCCTTGGAAGAGGCTGCAAAAAAGCAGGATAACGTAGAGACAAAACTATATATTGAGGCTATCAAATCCAGTATCTCAAAGATAAAAGAGAGCCTAAAGTAGCCTCTATTGTAGCTTCTTCTGGATTAACTCCAAAAAAGGTTTTTTAAGTAGAGGTCTGGCGTAGTAGTAACCTTGCACCCGTACCTTTTTATGGCTAGCAACAATGAGGTTTTCACCCTTTGTCTCTACCCCCTCAGCGACTATATCATAGCCTAAAGCTAAAGACATCTCACATATCGCTTTAAAAAGAACGGCCTGATGCTTGTTGGTGTCGATATCACGTACAAAAGATTTGTCTATCTTCAATGTATCAATAGGAAGTTTGGAGAGGTATTGCAAAGAGGTATATCCTGTCCCATAATCATCCATTTCAATAAGAATTCCCATCGCCCTTACCTCTTCAAGAATCTCTATCATCTTAGAAATATTTCGGGCAAGATCGTTTTCTGTTACCTCTAAATAGAGAGGCTTTCCTATCATCTCATAGTTCTCCATGAAAAATTTGAGATCCTCTAGAAAATCCCCATATAACAATACACTCGGAGAAATATTAACGGAAAGAGAAAAATTCTTTATACCAACAGCTTCAATCTCTTTAAAAAGTTTGGCAGCTTCTATAAAAGCCTTCATCGTAACTGCACGAATCATTCCCGTCTGTTCTGCAAGAGGTATAAAAACCTCAGGAGAGATGAACCCGAGCTCAGGATGTTCCCACCTTGCCAAAAGTTCAGCACCACAAAAACGTTGTGTCTCATGACAATACTGCGGTTGAAACATGAAGTAAATCTCTTCTTTTTCAATAGCCGAAGGGAGATCTGTACTAATTTGTAAGACATTTTCTACATTTTGTTCAGGTAGTTTGTGTGCAAAACTATAACTATTGGGTTCAATATTTTGCATAGCTGCAGCACTATGCTCTGCCTTATGTAAAAGCATCCTTGCATTTCCTGTATCAACCGGATATAAAGAGACCCCTATAGTGAGTTCAACATAAGACAGATGTCCTTTTACTAAAATAGGTTCTGAAAAAAGATAAATAATTTCCTCTGCAATCTTCTCCACTTCTACTGTAGAGACAATATCTTCGTAAACAATTGCAAATTTTGAAGTACTCATTCTTCCAAAGAGCTGCGCATCACCCACTACCTCTTGTATTTTGTTTTTAAGTTCAATAAATATGGTTTCATCATCTGTTGATGTAAAAAGTACATCATAATCGTCCAAACTATCAAAATCGAGTACAAGGAGGCTTAAAGAAGATTTATTTTTATTATGTTCAAGTAATTTCTCACCCAATAATTCTAAAAAATAGGAACGATTGACAAGACTTGTTACATGATCATAACGTGTGGTTTTCAATAGGTCATCACACTGTTCTATTACATCTACAGAACGCTGTAGATAGACAAGTACATGCACTTCGTCAAGTTCATGTACTGATATATTACAGTGGTAATGCTTTCCACAGGACATCTCACAGAAGTGTTCCTGACTCCACGGTTTAGGTGCATGAAATGCCTTAGAAAAAAGGTCTATCATGCTCTCTTCACTTTCTATAAAGTTAAAAGAAGCTACATTTGTTTTCTTATACTCTTTCAAAAAAAACTGGGTGTCAAAATAGTGATTACTCCACACTACATTAAGCTCCTCGTCCATAACAAAAGCACCTAATGGCAATGTTCCGAGTACAGCCTGGACTTCAGAGATTTTCATAAAGCTTATATTCCTAAAAGTAATCTCAGGTTCTCTTTAAAAACAGAAGGAAGGATCGGCTTCTTAAAAAAAGCGTCAAAGTAAGCACGTTCTTTTTCATAGCGTTGAGGATAGATCGTCAATGCTGCTACACGTGTAGACTCATCTTTTGATGTTGCATATTTTGCAATCTCTGTACCTGAGCCATCAGGTAGGTTCATGTCAGAGATAATCAGAGCATAAGTATTTAAATCAACTAATTCTTTAGCATCCAAAATCGTGCTTGCTTTGTCGATTACTATAGAAAAGTCAGCTTCACTCTTAATAGACTCTATCACTTTCTCCTCAAATTCTAAGATATATTCAACATCATCAATTATTAAAATTCTTTTTGTCATGTACTTTCCTTTTTTCATTTGAGCAATTATAATCGCTTTAAACACTTGTCGTATGTAGGGTGTTTCGTACAATAAATATAATATTATAATAACCTAAAAGGAAAGACATGTTTTAGGCTTGTTCTTTTTTTATCTTTTTTCTGCTACCTCTTGCTACTTTTCAAGTCATTTTTAGATGTGCAATATAATGTAAGAATAAACCCACATCTATATTATATATTATGTTATATAATTCCTTTACACATTATAGAAGGAGATGAAAATGATAAAACCATCTTTCATTAAGAAAATGCCAGTTGTGATACTAATGTTTGTTCTGTTTCAAGGTATTAGTATGGGGGCAATAAGCAGCATGGAAGAGGCAGTCAATAAAGCAGGACGCCAAAGAATGTTAACACAGAAAATGCTTAAAGAATATGCCCTCATCGGTATGAAAAACAGCTATGCTAATCCAAAAAAATCTTTACCAATGAGTGTTAAGCTTTTTGATAAACAGTTAGCTGAACTTCAGGCATATGTGAAGAGTCCTGCTGCAGCAAAAAGCTTGAAAGAGGTTAAAGTTCTTTGGACACCAATCAAAAAAGTAGTCTTATCCAAACCAGAAAAATCAAAAATAGCCACCCTCCAACGTGATCTTGAAGCACTACTGAAAGCAGCACATAAAAGTACACTACTTATCACCAAAGCTTCCAAGTCTAAAGCAGGTGAAATTGTCAACACCTCAGGTAGACAACGTATGCTTTCGCAACGTATGGCCGGACTCTACATGCTCAAGGTTTGGGGTGTGAGAGATAGTGAATTTGAGAATAAACTAGCAACAGCTATGAAAGAGTTTACTGCTGCTCATAAAAAACTTTTAGCTTCACCACTCTCTACCGCTGAGATCACAAAACATCTCCAAAAAGTAGGTAAGTCTTATATGTTTTTTAAAGTGATGGGACAGTCTAAATCTAAAAAGTACATACCAAGTCTTATAAACCGTTCCGCCAATAATATACTTAAAGAGATGAACACAGTTACAGGTCTATATGTCAAGGGACGTAAATAACATCTCTTGAGATGTCAGATATAACCTACAGAAATCTATTGCGATACTTGTTAGGATTATATATAAATCATTTATCATGAAAGGAATGCATCAATGTCTTACCGTTTACAAACCTTACAACATCTGCCAAAAAACATCTTTCTAGGCGGTCTCTTGTTAGTAGCTCTACCAGCTTCAGCTAAGATAACTTCTATCTCTGAAGCTGTTAATATAGCTGGAAAACAGCGCATGATCACACAGCGTCTTCTTAAAGACTATGCTATGATCGGTATGAACAATACCTATGGTGACCCATCTGCAGATTTAAAAAGCATGATAAACCTCTTTGACACAAATCTTAAAGAGCTTCAATCCTATGTAAAAGATACAAAAAGTCGTAAAAGTCTAAAAACACTGCAGGTACAATGGGAGCCTATAAAAGCTTCTTTGCAAAAAAAACCATCTAAAAATGGTACACTACAACTTTTGATTGCCATGGAAAAACTTTTAAAAATAGCAGATAATACGACCCGATTAATTGCTAGAACCGCCAAGAAAAGTGACGCAGAGATTGTTAATCTCTCAGGGCGTCAGCGTATGCTATCACAAAGAATGGCCAGCTTGTACATGTTAAAAGTGTGGGAGATTGATGACCTAAAGATCTCCTCAAAGCTGGCAACAGCTATGCAAGAGTTTGAAAGTGCCCAAGATAAACTACTGAACAGCCAGCATAACACACCGCAGACAAAAGCACTGCTTTTAGAAGCACAAAAGTCTTATCGGTACTTTCAGTTTATGGGTAAAAGTAATACAAAAAAGTTCATCCCGAGTCTGATCAATCGATCTGCTAATAAAATCTTAGATGCTATGCAAAAGAGCACAACTATCTATGCATCACTTTAAAAGGAAACATCATGCAAAACTTGTTTAAAAAAGTTATTCTATTCGCGACTATCGTACTATTGATGAGTACAATACCACTCTCAGCAAAGAGCTATACCAAACTCGAATTACTTAACCTTGCTGGAAAACAGCGTATGCTTTCACAACGAATTGCAAAAGACTATTTTTATGTTGGACAGAAAGTTAACACTTCCAAGGCAACTAAACAGATGAAAAGTGCTCTTCAAGCTTTCAATAAGGCACAAAAAGTGCTTTCGCTGTCTATTAAAGATGACGAAATCCAAAATATGATCATGTTTGTTAACATGAGTAGTGATGAGTTTACCACCCTTGCTCAAGAAACCTATAGTATGGATAACGGCGCATTAGTTCTAGACCTCAGTGAATCTATGCTTGAGGGAAGCCAATATATTGTCGATGCTTTGAAAAATGAACTTAAGAAGAGCAATTCAAGTATTGTTGATATTGCAGGTAGACAGCGTATGCTATCCCAACGTATAGCCAAGTACTACATCTCTTATCAAGCGGGAATCAAAGATAAAAATAGTATTGTACAGATGCAAGAAGCAGTCAAACTCTTTAATGATTCGCACAAAAAACTCATGGCAAACAAGTCCAACACACCTGCTATCAATAAAGAGTTGAAAAAAGTAGACAGACTCTGGAAGATCGTCTATAAATTTTATCTTAACATTGAAAAAGGTGGCTTACCTATCATCGTTTTCAACACCACTGACGACATAATGAAAAAAATGAATAAAGTCACGCAGATGTATGTAAGCCTTAAAAAATAGGTCATCCAAAGGAGAGAGCAATGAAGCCATTAAAACAATTTAGTACTAGAGGATTTTTTCTTACTCTCTTGTTAATGTACATGCCACTATCAGCTGCAACACGTAGTGATGTGACATTGTTAGAAGCATCAGAAGACATCAGGTTTATCAGTCAGCAGATCGTCAAAGACTACTTTTATTTGGCACAACACGAAGGGAAACAAGAGGTACATAAGTATCTTGAAGATGGCGTTTCTCGACTCGATGAGAAACTACGTGCAATTGCAACTGTCACTAACAGTACCGATACCAAAGATATCCTTAGCTTTCTTGCTTACAGTCGTGATCAGATCATAGAGACGATCAATGAACCTTACAATATTGACAATGCTGCCTTAATCCTTGATTACAGCGAAGCACTACTCGAAGGTGCTGAGTCTATAGGTCATGAGTATAGCTATGATGCTTCAACACAGGAGCAGATGCTTATTAATGTTAAAAAGATGCGCTACCTTATTGAGCGTATCACAAAATATTACATGACATTCCAGTTTGGCATTAAGGACTTAAATAATATTCAGCAGATACAAGAGGCAATCAATGCCTTCGATACAGCTATGCAGGAATTAAACAGTTATGAATACAGTGGCCAGAGTGCTACAGCCGTTAAGAAACTCAATACCTATTGGCCAATATCTCGAAAACTCTATCTTAATTTTGACCATAGCAGACTCACAAATATTCTCTATATTTCAGCCGATTATCTTGAAAAGACATTACTTGAGATAGAATACTATCACACTCAAAACCTGTAAAGAGAGGAAGCACTTTATGAAACTATGGAATAATAAAATTACTGAAACCGTTATCTTAGTACCGCTTATTACTTTCTTTGCAATCGCAGGATACTATTTTGTCGATGCGTATAAAAGTTATGAACGTATTGATACTGCAAAAGAGCAGATGCACTATATCACTCTCCTAGAAGATTTACTTCGCAGCTATGATGAAGAGAGAAGTGCCACAGGAGTTTACCTCGGTAGCCATGGTCATACTGATTTTAACCCGCTCAACCAGGTCTGGCAAGAGAGTGAAAAGAAAAAAGCAGCACTCTTTATCTTCCTCTCATCACATCCTCAGTATAAAAAAGATGCGCAACAAATTATGGATGCACTTAAGACCCAAGAAAAAAATAGAGCAAAGGTTACTCTTCTTAATACTGACTACAGAAAACTCTACTTTACGTCAAAAAGTAATCTAGGAAATCTTATCTTAAAAGAGATAGAAAACAACAAAATTGATTATCTCCATACAGATAATCGTGGACTGCTTGACACCTTAAAGTTATTTACCACACATAAAGAAGCCATCGCTTCTGAGCGTGGTATCACGTTTTATTTCATGGCCCGTGCCAAACCTATATCTGCAGAGGAGTTGGCACTTTGGGACCCTCTTATTGGAAAAGATACCACATCGGACTACACAAAAATCTCTCAAAAAGCGATCCGCAACGAACTTGATACGCTCTTTAATACTTCACTCTACCAAAACAGAACTAAAGCAATCAATACTGACCGACTCAAGATTATTATTGGGTGCGAACAAGGAAGATTTGATGTTGATTTACAAGAGTGGCATAAACTAATCAATAGCAAGATTTCTACCCTTAATCAGGCTATTGATCTTCTTGGACTTCACATTAAAAGTTCTTTTGAAACACAGGTGCAGCAGGAGAAGAAGGTTATCTCTATCGCTGCACTAATTATGTTCATTATCCTTGTTCTCACATGGGTAATGCACACCATCTTTGCAAAAATGGCTCAAGATACGAGACACCTCCAAGATGCTCTAAAGACCATTGAACAAGAGGGTTCTGAAGAGATTGAGGAACAACTTAGAGAGATGCTTTACAGAGAAGATAAGGCAGAAATTTATCAGTTTCTCGCACGAACTATCCTTGAGTCCAAAGAGAGTAAACGTCTAGCCGATGAAGCTAACGCTACAAAAAGTAAATTCTTGGCCAATATGTCACATGAGATTCGTACTCCACTTAATGGCATTGTAGGCTTTACCGGGCTACTTAAAACAACTGAACTTGACAGTGAACAGCAAGAATTTATTGAGATCATCGAAAAAAGCTCGGAAAATCTTTTGTCTGTTATCAATGATATACTTGATCTCTCAAAAATCGAAAACAATAAGATCGAGATCGAGATGACCGCGTTTGATCCTATTGAAGAGTTTGAAAGTGGCATAGAGTCTTATGGTGCCAAAGCTGCTGAAAAAAATATCACTCTCGGGCTTTACATTGATCCTGATCTTGACAATGACCTACTTGGTGATCCGACGCGTATAAAACAGGTTGTTGTTAATCTTATCAGCAATGCTGTCAAGTTTACACCAGAAGGTGGAGAGATTGATGTTATAATCGAAAAAGTGGCATCTAAAGACAACAACATCACAGTTAGATTTGCAGTCAAAGATTCAGGTATTGGTATCACTCCTGCACAAAAATCCAAGATCTTTGAAGCCTTCTCGCAAGCTGATACAAGTACCAATCGTAAGTTTGGTGGTACAGGTCTTGGACTTACCATATCACGTACGCTCGTTGAGCTTATGGGTGGTAAACTTGACCTTGAAAGTGAAGAAGGTAAAGGCACAACATTCTTCTTTACACTCAGTTTTGAAGAGATGCCATCCCTTGAAATGCATAAGCATTATGAAGTACTCAATGTTGGGCATCTTCTACCAAAAGAGGCTACGCATGCTCCTTCTGACAATTACACATCGACCTATATTGCGAGTATCAATAAACTTAATTATGAATATGACAACGTAGAGATACTCCTTGAGCTACAACAAGATCAACAACCTGATCTTCTTTTTGTCAACTATGCCCATATTAATGACGATATACTCAAACGATTAATAACTTTGAAATCAAAAATTGTCTTGATTACTACACTTCGCGAAAAGAATCACCTTGACACGCTGGAACTTTCTCTTAACAAGATTCTTTATGCACCGATTAATTTCTCTAAAATCAAAAAGATTATTGCAACACTTAGCAACGAAGAAATGAAAGCAGAGATAAAAGATGATTTAACACAGTTTAAAGACTTGCATGCACTTGTGGCTGAAGATAATGTCATTAACCAAAAACTGATCAAACGTAGTCTTGAAAACATCGGAATAGAAGTCACACTTGCGGACAATGGGGCCATTGCCTATGAAAAACGCCAGCAGAAAAATAACTTTGATGTTATTTTCATGGATATCCAGATGCCAATTATGGATGGCATAGAGGCAACTAAAGCCATCGTGACTTATGAAAAAGAGTATAACCTTAAGCATATTCCGATCATAGCCTTGACAGCCAATGCTCTTAAAGGTGATAAAGAGTACTTCCTAAGTCAGGGACTTGATCAGTATGTCTCCAAACCTATGGAACTCAAAGTGATCATCAGTGTCTTAAAATACTACTTCAATAACAAAGTCCATATACCTGAAGAAACTCTAGCAACACCAGAACTAGCGCCAGCTAAAGAAACAATAGAAGAATTATTGCTTAAGCCTGAAGAAGAGATCATCGAAGCGTCTCGTAAACTTGAAATTGACATCATTCTCTATAAAAAATCCCAAAGTGAGGCAAAGATTTTTGCCGCTATATTGAAAAAAATCGGTTATAGTGTAGATATTGCTAACTCTTTAGAAGATTTTGAAGATGTACTAGATACCAAGCAGTATCGATATGCACTGCTCGACAGATCTGCTTCACATCTTGAAAATAGTAAACTCTCCAAAAAGTTAAAAGAGCATAATATTCTCTCTATTCTCTTTGTTCAAGATATACAGACGATTCGTCCTATGGACCGCCGTGACTTCACACATGTCGTCTTAAATGTAGCCGATCTACAACTATTGCGTTATCATATGGTAAAATTGACACTACTAAAGAACGACAAGTTCTCAACAGAAGCACTATAAGTAGTCAGCCCTGAAAGACTAAACAACTCCCTATTCACAGGGCTTTAAAAGCCATTTAAAGCTATAATTTCGACCGAACAACCTATCAAACCAGACATGTTTCTGGTCGAAACAGACCAAGAAATTACTTCAAGAACCTTCTACAAGCAATCAGCCAAACCTTTGTAAAACTTACTATGAAGATATACTTGATTCAAGAGATGCTCATATAGTACGGGCAACACCATATCATGGAACTATTTCCATAAAGAATTAGAGCTTTATTACTCTGATAAAAAAAATCTACCCTATACGCTTAATGGTCGGACTCCTGATACTAAAACAGATTAAAGACCTCAGTGATGAAGTGATCTGTCAACACTAAACAGGACACTTTTAAAATATCCTAAGCCCTCATTTCATTCAGTAACAACAGGTTTTCAAAGTCAACAGGTGACATATAGTTGCTGAATGAGTGCAACCTCTGACGATTGTAAAATACTTCAATGTATTCAAATATAGACTGGTGTGCTTGACGCCTTGTTTCAAATTTCATATGGTGGGTTAGCTCTGTCTTTAGCGAATGGAAGAAACTTTCTGCTACTGCATTATCATAACCATTTCCTCTTCTGCTCATGCTCTGCAATATTCCATATTCTGCTAACAATTCACGATGTGAATCAGATGCGTATTGGCTTCCTCTATCAGTATGCCAGATAAGCTGTTCTTGAACACTGCGTGTTTTCAACGCCATGAAAAGGGCATCATTGACTAAGGGTGTCGTCATATGTTCTGCTATTGACCAACCAACAACCTTACGTGAATACAGATCAATCACTACCGCTAGATATAACCATCCTTCAGAAGTTGGTATATAGTCAGCCCTGAAAAACAAAAACAAGTCCCTATATTTAGGCCTTTAAAAGCACTATTTCACTATATTTTAGACCGAACAACCCATAAAGTGTCTTCTCATGAACACCTAAATCTGCTGCTGTCTTCAACACTGACTTCTCACTGTTTAGTGCAAGTTGTATTGCTGAGTCTCTAAACTCCTGTGTATATGCTCTACCCTTTTCCGGCCATCTTCTGTCCTTTTTACTTCCTATAGAAATTCTACCATTCCTGTGTCCTATAAAGTGTAGCCAGATCAGGTTTTTCAGGGCTGACTAATTAATACACAATAAAAACATGAAAAGCCATCAACTTTCATCTTCACTCTCAATTAAGGTATGTTTACTTGTGTTAAATGTCATTTTTCATCCTTTGTAATGTGTATTTCAATCTATTACACCTATAATAATCGCATCTATACTAAGGAGTAGTGCATTATGTCTGAAATCGAGCTACTCCAACAGCAAACCGCTAACTTAGAAAACTATGTTGGTTTGATCTCAGAACATATCATTATCATGCACTTTTCACTTGACGCCGAGATCACGCATGTTACTGACGCCTATACCAAATCCTTTGGTTTTCCGACAAGTGATCTTATTGGTCAAAGCATAGATAAACAGCTCTACTCACCGAGCCATCCGGAAGCTCCTGTCTGGAGTATATTGGAAAAGCATGGTCTCTTTGAGGGTGAACTTGAACTTCCCAACAGCAGTGGTGAATCCTACTGGTTACTGACCAAGATCATCCAAGAGATTGATACTGCAGGTAAACATGTAGGTTACATCGCCGTTTCACAAGACATCACCTCTAAAAAGCTCTTTGAAGAACAGCAACGCCAACTACTTTCACAGTCAAGACACGCGCTCATGGGAGAGATGATCAGCATGATTGCTCATCAATGGCGACAACCACTCTCTACCATGTCCGCCATCTCTGCCAACCTCATGTTGGACCTTAAACTGGGTTCACTAAAAGAGGCGTCCATAGAAGATGAACTCCTGAAGTTTGAGCAGATCATCTCACACCTCTCACAAACCATCACTGACTTTAATGACTTCTTCAAATCGGACAAAGTCAAACAGAGCAGCGATCTTTCGCAGATTATCTATGAGGCCATTAAGCTGATCGATTTTCGTCTCAAAAATGTCAACGTCATTACCGAACTCGACATCCTAGAGCCTATCGACATCTACCCTAATGAACTTCTACAGGTACTCATCAACATCATCAACAACGCCATCGATGCTTTAGCCACAAGTAAAGTAGAGAACCCCACCCTCACCATCTCCCTCAAGCAAAAAGATGATAATCAGCCTATTTACCTTAGTGTCACCAACAATGGGGACCCTATAGATGAAAAAGTACTACCACGTATCTTTGAGCCCTACTTCTCTACTAAAGATAAAAATGGTACTGGGCTGGGCCTTTACATTGTCAAAACGATCGTTGACAAACATCTTGATGGAAATATCATTGCAAAAAACCTAAATGATGGATGTAGTTTTATCATCACGCTAGGAGAATCATATGCACGCCAATAATATCGAAGAGGTCATCATACTTCTGAAACAGATCATCGCAGACGAACAGGCTAGAGCTTCAACAATGGCGTACTTTACTATTCTCTATCATGATGTAACTGTCGCTGTTCGTGATGCAATCATTGAAAAACGTTTTGAGGACAATGCACGTATGGAGAAGCTAGATGTCATCTTCGCCAACCTTTACTTTGATGCCTACCAAGGCTACCTCAACAACAAACCCATTACACCCTGTTGGCAGTTTTCCTTTGAGAGCAGTACAATGTTCAGACCGACTATCTTACAACATATTCTCGCAGGTATGAATGCGCACATCAACTATGACCTTGCACAAGCGGTAGTCGCATCAGCTCCCGATGAGATAACGTCGTTAAAAAATGATTTCATGAAAGTCAACACGATTTTAAGCGAACAGGTCGACGCTGTCCAAGACAAACTGGCCAAGATCTGGCCGGTAATGAAACTCCTTGACGCTATTGCAGGAAGAACAGACGAAGCAGTCATTGACTTTAGCATGTTCAAAGCAAGAGAAGCAGCTTGGGAAAATGCCTGTCTACTTTTTGAGATGTCAGAAGAAAAGAGAGTTGTCCATCGTCAAAAGATGGATGAGATAGGTATTTACTATGCAGACAAAGTGATCAATCCACCTTATATTGTCAGAGGGATTACCTTCTTAATACGTCTGTTTGAGGGTTATAACATCCAAAAGAAGATCAAACAACTCTACAACTAAAGCCCATTACCCCACATGTGCATCTTTTTTGCCACCACCAAGGTGTAGCCATCTAAGATGTCTATGCTGTTAGCGGAGCGAAATTCTAAGCGTTCTAAAATATCCAACTGCTCCTGCACGTTAGCCTCTTCACTCTTTGTGACAATGATAATGTCACCTGTATTTGCCAAGGTGGTATAGATAGACTTCAAGATGCGTTCTGCTTGAGTATGTTTATGAAAGACATCACGGATGATGACAATGTCGTTGTCTCTTGGAAGTGCTCGAAAGGGAAGGTTATAGTTGGGGACTTCTTGGATCTTAAGCTCTTCACTCGTTTCAAATTCTTGATGTTCACCCGGATAAAGTGCAAGTGCCATACGATGTTGTCTAAAAGGTTTTAGATGCGCTATGACTGCTTCTGTAAGTGCGTCAGCATGTGCAGTGACATCCAAGACTTTAAATCCTGGTTGAGGCTGAATGAGCTCTAAAAACTGTTCGTATGACTGCATAGTTGACTCAAGAGTGCCTAGTATGGCATGTCGTGAAGTTCTTTAAATAAGAACGATTCAAAGATATCATCAATAGAGCGTTGGGTATGTGCCACAAGCACCATGATCTGTTTTTCCATGAAGTCTTGCACCGGCTCATAATCGCCCGTAACAACAACCACTTCGATCCAGTCGTTGATCTCTTCTTTGGTGTCATAGTAGTTAATCTCAACGATTTGACCCTCTTCAACACTTAAAACGGCCCACTTTTTAGCTTCCATAACAGGGACTAATCTTCCCTCTTGTGTATCATCGCTGTCCATTGGTAAAAGAATCAACATGACTACGCCTGCCCTACCTTTGCAAGGTCAAGTGCAAGTGCGTCATTATCCATGATGCCAATGCCTTCGTTTAAGATGTCGGTAGCGATCTGTTTTGCATCTGGAAGAGAGTGCATCTTGTATGTTCCACACTGATAAACATTAAGTTCAGGGATATCATCTTGGCTTTTAACCTCTAAGACATCTTTCATCGACGCTTCCCAGGCTTTAGCAACAGTTCCCTCTTCAGGCTCACCAATAAGACTCATGTAAAAGCCCGTCTGGCAACCCATTGGGGAAAGGTCGATGATCTCAACACTCTCAGAGTTAAGGTGATCACGCATAAAACCTGCAAAAAGGTGCTCTAATGTGTGTGCTCCCTCTGTTGTCATCTTCGCCTTGTTTGGCTTGTAAAAACGAAGGTCAAAAACTGTAAGCTTGTCACCACTTGGCGTCTTCATCCCTTTAGCACGACGTACTGCTGGCGCTGGCATAATAGTATGGTCTACTGTAAAGCTGTCTAATAATGGCATTGAAAATTCCTTGAATATTTAATAGTAACAGTATATTAACATAAATGATTATAGTTTTATGGCTACAATACAGCTAGAAAAATTCTCTAAGTGAGCCTTATGAAAACTCTATTTGATGATGCAAAAGCAGCAACATTCACCACCCCTTTACAGATGCGTGTTTACACCTCTCAACTTCTTGGTCAAAGCGAAGACCTTGTACTCCATGGTGGCGGTAACACCTCGTATAAAGATAGCGATACCCTTTATGTTAAAGGGAGTGGCTGGAACCTTGTGGACATAGAAGAGCCTGGTTTCTCTCCTGTGGATCTAGCCGTTTTACAAGAGATGGCAACTCGTGATGAGCTCAGTGACACACAGATGGTTGCTGAACAGCGTGCAGCGCTTAGAAATCCTGAGGCGCCAAACCCTTCCATTGAGGCTATCTTACACGCTATCGTTCCTTTTTCCTTTGTGGACCATACCCATACAGATGCCATCGTCACCATCTCTAACACACCTAACGGAAAAGCTATTCTTACTGAGTTGTACGGTGAAAATGTTCTGATCATTGACTACGTTATGCCCGGCTTCATCCTCTCTAAAGAGATCTACGCTAAAACTCAAGGCGTGGACTGGTCAACGCTCGAGGGGATCATCCTACTTAACCACGGACTCTTTACCTTTCATGATGACGCCAAAGTCTCTTATGAAAAGCATATCGACCTTGTCACTAAAGCAGAAGAGTATATCGCCGAGAACACCCTTCTACCAACACGTTGTGATACTAAGGTAAGCATAGAACAAGATTACCTTGATGCTTTAAGCGATGAAGTGGCTAAACTCCGTGGCTGTCCCATCACAACAGTAGTCCTTGAAACGCCAGAAGCCTGTACGCTCTCTCTCTTGCCACACCTTGAAAACATCTTGATGGCTGGAGAACTCACACCCGAACATGTCATCCGTATAAAGCCTTTTCCTGCCGTTATCGGTGGTGACATCAACATGAGCCTTCAAGGTTTCATAGACCAATACAGACAGTACTTTGAGGAAAATGCAAGTAGCGAACACATCTGTCTTGATCTTGCTCCACGCTATGCCATTATCCGTGATTTTGGTGCGGTTGTCTTTGGTAAAGATGAGAAAGAAGCCAAAGTTATTGCAGACATCGTCACACACAATATTAAAGCCATGTTGATCGCAGAACAACTCGGTGGATGGACAAGCCTAAAACAGTCGGACATCTTTGCGATGGAGTATTGGGAACTCGAACAAGCGAAGTTAAAAAAATAGTAGAGAAAGTCTCCACTCAGATGAGTGGAAGAAGAATTAAAGGTAGATCGTGTCGTCGCGTTCTGGAGAAGTTGAGATAATCCCAACTTTAGTCTTAGAAATCTCTTCGATCGTACGTACGAAATCCTGAGCATCTTTAGGAAGCTTATCGAACTCACGAACACCTACAGAGTTGTTCCAACCCTTAAATGTTTTGTAGATCGGTGTTACGTTTTCAAGATCTGCTGGCATATAGTTGATCTCTTCGCCTTTGTAGTTGTATGCAACACAAATCTTCACTTCATCAAAGCCGTCAAGTACGTCAAGCTTCATCAATGAAAGCTCATCCACACCGTTCAAGCGACAAGCGTGACGTGTAGCGACAGCGTCAAACCAACCACAACGACGAGCACGACCTGTAGTCGTACCAAACTCATGACCCTGCTCACCAAGACGCTCACCATCGTCACCAAAGTCTTCACTAGGGAATGGTCCATTACCAACACGAGTACAGTAAGCTTTTACAATACCGATGACTTTTCCGATGTCTTTAGGGTTAATACCAAGACCCGTACAAGCACCCGCACTAACTGTTGCTGATGAAGTTACATACGGGTACGTACCATGATCGATGTCCAGGAGTGTTCCCTGAGCACCTTCAAGAAGTACTTTTTTGTTATCTTCATCTAGTGCTTTCCATACCATCTGCGTTGTATCGGTGATAAATGGCGCAAGCTTCGCTTTAAACCCTTCTAATTCAGCAAGAAGCTCAGCTTCTACAGGTGTTGGAATCTCGTAAATATCAAAGATGGCACGGTTTTGCTCAAAGTACTCGATAATGTGCGTACAAAGTGTCGCAGGATCAAGCAGTTCACCGACTCTAAAACCAGTACGGTTGATCTTGTCAGAATATGCTGGCCCGATACCCTTACCGGTTGTACCGATCGCCTTATCGCCTTTAAGACGCTCTTTGGCCTGATCAATGAGGGCGTGGTAAGAGAGGTTAAGATGGGCTTTGTCTGAGATATAAAGACGTCCTTCAAGACCTTCAAACTGTTCCATCTCTTTGATGATAGACTCAGGTGAAAGAACCACGCCATTACCAACAACGTTAATGGCCTTAGGGTTCAAAACACCAGAAGGGATTAGGTGAAGTGCATACTTGACACCATCAACCCAGATCGTGTGACCTGCATTGTGTCCACCTTGTGAACGACATACCATGTCATATTTACAAGCAAGTGCATCAACAATCTTACCTTTACCTTCGTCACCCCATTGGATACCTACGATTAAATCTGCTCTGTTCATACTCATTTCCTTACTTGTTTGCTTCTATTAGTGTGTCAGTGTAGATGGCAAAACCTACTGATGTGACCTCTTCGTTGACGTAACGTCCACCGCGTGCATTGATGTTGTTTCCTTCGATGACTCTGAAAAAGAGCTCATCATAGTAAAGCATCTTTGCATAATAAAGTGGCGCGATTACCTTGTTTTTATAGGCAGTCTTCGCACACATCTCTTTCATCTTGATCAGCTCTTCTTTGATCTCATCCGGTACGATTTCTATAACAGCATCCACATCTTCAGGATGCTGAAGATAGACAAGCTTTGTTAACCACTCGATGTCAAGTGCTAAAAACTTTTGGATATTAATATGACGGAAGTCCTCTAAAGGGATATCTAAAAGCTTAGAGAGCTTGTTTGGGATCGCAATGTTTGAGATCTGAAGCAGAGGGGCTACCTCTAAACGCTCAAAAATTTCCATCGCTTGGTTAAGTGCAACACTCAAGTCACTCTCACCGATCACTTCAGCACCTACTTGATACTGCTCAGTCGATGGAAAACGGTAGATAGGCTGGATGTAAAACCACTTACTGTGCTTCGTGTTACGACCCAGACGTTTGGTGATGATGCGAACAACGTCTATCGTTGAGTCCGCACGTACACTCATCTTGTTGTTCTTCGCGTCGTTCACGCGTACCAACTCTTTCACATCAGCGATGGAGTCATCTTGGTGGTAGGAGAAAAGTGGCGTTACGATCTCTTCGAAACCATCACCATAAAGTACTTCACTAGCGATCTGCTCGATGTGGCGTTTGCGTTTCGCAGAAGCACCAAAATAGAGTTTAGAACCCTCAGGAATCTCGTGTTCAAATATCATTACAGCTCTCTTTGCTTTTTTCTAACATTGTCTTAAAATAAGTCTCATTGAAAATACGACTTGCCGTACCATCAAAGTCACGACGACCCATCTTAGCTAGTGCAAGTTCGACAGCATTGACAACTGCTGTGATCTCATAACTCTCTATAAGACCCATTTGGTTAATACGGAAGATCTTACCTTTTAAGTGATCTTGACCACCCGCTACATTAACACCGAAGTCTGTTTTCAACAAGTTGCGGATCTCAGCAGCATCGACATCATCGATAGTCGTCATCGAACGTGCTGGCATTTGTGGATAAGAGTGAAGCCCGATCGCCTCAAGTGCAGCGCGACATGCCTTCGCACGACGTGCTGTGTCACAATAAAGTTTACCAAAACCTTCACCATCATCAATGTGCTTTAAAACAGCACCAAGACCGATAATAAGCGTCGTTGCAGCGGTATAAGCCGTTGTGTTCTGAGACTGTTTCTTGATCTCTGACGCAAGGTTTAGATAGTAACCCTTACCTTTGCCAGTCTTCTCAACAGCCGCCTTACTTAGACCCAAGATAGCAAGACCCGGTGGTAACATCAAGGCCTTTTGGCTTCCTGCCAACAGACAGTCAATGTTCTCAACATTAATACGTTCAACACCCACAGCCGTGATACCATCTGCAATAATCATGATGTTTGGGTTAATCGCTTTTACTGCTTCTGCAATCGCTTCTACAGGATGACGAAGACCACCTGCAGACTCAGAGATCTGAACAGCAACAGCATCAATAGACGGGTTAGCTTTAACTGCAGCAACCACCTCTTCAACACTAGCAGGTGTATCCCACTCATGTTTGATCTCAACACTGTTCAGTCCGCTTGCCACAGCGATCTTTCCAAAACGCTCACCAAACTTACCTGAGTTGATATTTAAAAGCGTGTCATGACAAAGGTTAATAATGGCCGCTTCCATCGCACCCGTTCCTGATGTTGCCAACATAATGACCTCATCCGTTGCCATCAACTTAAACAGTAGCGCACGTGTCTCAGCGAAAATCGCTTCAAATTCTGGTGTACGGTGGTGAATCGTCTCGCCCGCCATCGCAACACGTACAAATTCTGGAACAGGGGTAGGCCCTGGAGTAAAAAGTAACATTCTTTTTCCTTGTGTAATCTTCATCTAAAGTGCCTGGTTATGGCCTCTTAAATGAGTTTTACCTTTTGTGATTTTCAAACCGCGTATTATAGCTAAGTTGGGGTTAGTGTTATATGAATTTATATTTTTGTTTACAAATGCGTTACAACTACTCAAAAAAGACAGCTATCAAGACAATTATTTACGAGTTTTTAGTATGATTACCAAACTACTTTGTATAGATAGAGATAAATTTAAGGAGATACCATGCAAATTGCTTTTGGTGCATATAAAATTAGAGCGCACGAACTTGACCAAAAATTGACGGTTCAAGTCACTTCTGAACTGGGTGAAGTTCATATTAAAGAGACAGGTGAACGTGAGTTTGACTTTCCAAACGGTGTTTGTCATTTTGTTAACAACCCATCTGCTCCCATAGAGCCTAAAGGGCTTCGACGATACGCTTTTGGCGAATACACCTTTATCCTAGGGATCAACAACGCCGGTGAGCTTTTCCTCTTTCACAGTGTTCAACTGCGTGTAGGTAAAAAACTTATTGATGGTATAGATACGATCAACTTAGCCTTCTTAAAAGACCCAACCGCTTAACACAGATGCTGACAACTTTGTCAGCACTACATACCTCCACACCTTTCTTAACTTTTCATAACTTGACTTCTTTGCTATCTCTATTTAAAATGCTTGAAGCTATAATTATTATAACTATATAAAAGAGGCTTCTGTGACATTTACAAATAAAAGACTTCTTATTTTCGATCTAGATGGTACGCTTATTGACAGTGTTCCTGATCTGGCAGAAGCAATTAACGTCATGCTAAAAGAACTCGACAGAGAGACATTTACTACCGATACCATTCGTGGTTGGGTTGGAAACGGTGCTGAGACCTTGGTCAAACGCGCACTCTCAGGTAGCCAAACAATCTCTACTGAACTTGATAGTACCTTCGTTTCTCAAGCACTCAGCATTTTCTTAAACGCCTATACTAACAACCTCTGCAACACAACACGTACTTATCCCCATGTCAAAGAGACCCTACTCTCACTAAAAGAGAAAGGCTATAGCATGAGTATTGTCACCAACAAGCCCATCGCTTTTGTCGAACCTATTTTAAAAGGACTGGGACTAGATGGACTCTTTTCACTCATATTGGGTGGGGATTCACTTGCAGTGAAAAAGCCTGATCCACTTCCTCTTTTACACACCACTCAACAGTTAGGTTTTACTGTTTCAGAAGCCATAATGATCGGTGACTCTAAAAACGACATTGTTGCAGCCAATGCAGCTAAGATGGAGAGTGTTGGCGTTAGCTATGGTTATAACTACGGAGAAGATATCAACACATTTTCTCCAACTATCGTTATAGATGATTTTCAAGATCTACTCGATCTATTAACAGGTCCAAAAGCGTAAGCATGTCTACCCAAGTAAAGATCGCAATTGTCGGTGGGGGTACAGCAGGTTCGACCATCGCCCTTTACCTTAGTGAACTTGGTTTGGATGTCACACTTTTCGAACAAGCCTCTAGCTTAGTCAACGGACCCCCTTTTTGTCATCTACATGCTGGTGGGAACCTCTACCGTGAGATCTCAGATGCACAATGCGTCACGCTACTTAAAGAGTCCATCGACTTACTACGGTTTTACCCATTTGCAGTTGACTATCGTCCTACAGTTATTGCTGTTCCTAAAAATGATAAAGGTAAACCCGGAGATCTCTGTCAACGTCTCAGTACCTTACAAAAAGAGTATGCCACACTCATTCAAGAAGACCCTGCCAACAAGGTCTTAGGCGAGAGTAGTGACTACTATAAAACCTACAGTTATGAAGCCATAAAAGCCTTGCAAAAACAGCCTAATATCACCAACCCAACTACACTTGATGAGTGGATGATCCCTGTCGCTAAAAATCTTGATCTTAACAAAGTGCAATTTCCTCTTGTCATGGTCCAAGAGTATGGACTTAACCTCTTTCGTTTAGGGGCTGGAGTCACGTTAGCTCTGAAGAGCTTGCCAAAGTGTCAGCTCTTGCTCGACACTAAGGTTACGCACATAACAGCCGATGAATCAAAAAGTGGTTGGTACATTGCGTATGAAAACAACAAGCAACAAGAGCAACAACACTTTGACTTTCTCATTAATGCGGCAGGTTTTCGGACAGGTCTTGTTGATGACATGCTTGCCTTTGAGCGCGAACGACTGGTAGAGTTTAAAGCGGCGTATGTCAGTAAGTGGGAGGAGAACACACAAGTATGGCCCGAAATCGTCTTTTATGGAGAGCGCGGAACACCACAAGGAATGGCACAGTTTACACCCTACCCCGGTGGTTACTTCCAACTGCATGGGATGACCAAAGAGATTACACTCTTTGACAATGGGCTCGTTCGTAGCACACAAAACAGCGCCCAACCCAAACTCGACAGAGCATTTTTAAAACGCATAGAACAGAAGTGGGAGTTTTCAGAAGTCGATGCCAGAACGCAAGCTGCCATCGAACATATAGCCCAATACATCCCTTCGTTTAAAAGTGCTAAAGTCGCTTCAAAACCTCTTTTTGGAGCCCAACAGATCCCCGGAGATGATGCTACCTTACGCGCAGCCAATGTCTCTTTTGTTAACCAGCGCTATGCCCGTTGTGAGATCGTCAAAGTCTCTTCCGTGCTGAGTATGAGTGATGCTATAACCAAGCAGTTGATTATGCTTGGCTACCTTAATCCTCTAGCCTACCAAATACGACCGCTAAAGCATCTCCAAGAGTTAGACGAACAAGCTATCAAAATAGAAGCTAAAAAACTCTCACTTGAAAGAGAGTATCCCCTTGACATTGCCGACAGAATTGTCCCCTGCTTAGGATGTAAGACAACTCTATAAAACGCATCAAAAGCCATCCCTAACCCAAAACCTACTAAACTGTTATCACTAAAACAAAGGCAACACTTTTGGATATTTTTCAAGCAATTATTATTGGCATCATCGAAGGCTTCACCGAGTTTCTACCTATCTCATCTACAGGGCATATGATCGTCGCAAGTGAGTTTCTAGGGATTTCACAAGACAACCTAACAAAGGCATATGAAGTCATCATACAGTTTGCTGCTATTATGGCCGTGATGTTGGTCTACAAAGACAAACTAACCCTCAAAAAAATCACCCTATGGCAGAAACTTTTTGTTGCTTTTCTACCCCTCGCCATTGTTGGATTCATCTTTAAAGACATCATCAAAGAGCTCTTTACCGTCAACACCGTGGCCATTATGTTCATCATCGGTGGAATCATATTTTTAATCGTAGAGAAATTTTATAAAGAGACAGAGAGTCACACATCAGATGTTGAAGCCGTCACCTATAAGCAAGCTTTTTTAGTCGGTGTAGCGCAGATATTTTCACTTATACCCGGTACCTCAAGAGCTGGTGCGACAATCATCGGTGGTATGCTACTCAAGATGGATCGTAAGACAAGTGCCGAATTCTCATTTTTACTAGCCATCCCGGTCATGGGTGCTGTCACCGCATACGATCTACTAAAACACTACCAAGAGTTCGCCGATGCCAACTGGATCGCCTTTGCCATAGGGTTCTTCACCGCCTTCATCGTCGCCTACGCCACCATAAAACTCTTCTTAGTCTTCCTGCAGCGCTTTACTTTTGTAGCCTTCGGTATCTACCGTATCATCTTCGGTATTTTACTACTCATCGTCAACTAAAAAGAGTACTGCTATCTGTCCCAAACTGCAAGCTACAGTCGCAAGACGCATAGCTTTTAATACAGAACAAATATATTGCCGTCGACAGACGCATAGATTTGGTACAGGTTGTGCTGAAGCGACCCTGCAGGCGTACTAGTGTACGTCAAGAGGCGAGCTGAAGTGCAAGATGTGCCGAACCTATGCGTCTAACAATTCGAAGTCGGATTTTGTTGTACCACAATCGGGGCAAACCCAATCATCAGGAATATCCTCAAACGCAGTTCCTGGCTCGATCCCACCATCAGGATCACCCACTTCAGGATCATAAATCCAATCACACACAGTACAGATATATTTAGCCATCATCTACTCCTTCAATCTTGTTCAAGTATAACGAAAGCACAAATATCTCAATCTGTATAAAAAAATTGTCGTAAATTTTTAAGGTAGAGAGAAAAAGAAGCCGATGTGCTGCTATTGAAGAAGTTTAAGGAGTTCACAACTCAGCACATCAAGGAAGAAGGGATAAAATAAATAAGTTAACACACTACCTAGCTTGGTAATGCTTATAAGAATTATAAGTTAGATGAACTTTTAGTAAGCTTAAAAATTGACGATTAAATTAAATTTATTGTTTATTTTAATCGTCAATAAACCGTCAGGCACTACTGCTTACTCGAAGAAGTTTGCGCTTGAACTCTCTTTTACCTTCAAATCAATCGGTGCTTCAGTCATACTATCATCACCACAGGTGGGGATCTTACCAGAGTCACTTGCATACTCTATGGCAAAGTCACCAACATGCTGTAGTTTTTTCCATGTTTTGGGATCATGAAGGTAGGTACCTTGTTTAGGGTACTTCTCTGAGAACTCAGCAATAAAGCCTTTGCCCTTGTTCTCAAACAGTACTTTCCACTCTGCTCGTGTATGTAGTTGCACAAAGCTAAGACCATCCATCTTAAACTTCTGTTTAAAGCTTTTCATATAGTAGCGTTTACCTTTAGCAGCATCCGCCATAACCACGGTCGTTAAACACAAAAGTACACTCATTAATATCACTTTTTTCATGCTACTGCTCCTTTATCCATTTTGAAACTGTATCTAACTCGTCATTAGTCAACTGTTTAAATGCGGGCATCCTGGCATGGCGAGATGCTGTCCATTTGTCTTTACTACCCAGACGTATGCTCTTTTTTATCGCTACCTCATCTTTTTTATACCGCTCAGCAATAGCGCTAAACGATGGGCCCATTTTTCGTTTGGCTATACCATGACAACTCATACATTTATATTTACGTGCAACACGCTCGCCAGAATGCATATCTCGTAATATTCGTCGCTGTTTCATGATATCCAAAAAGTTCTCTTGATTGTAATGCTCAAACATATAGATAGCGATGGCTTCGAGTTCATCGTCAGTCAGATTACCCTTTTGAGAGGGCATAAGACCATACTCATTTAAACTTTTTGCATCACAGAAAGACTTTTTTTGAGAAGGAGAAACAACATAGTCTCTGACAAAAGCAATGGATGCTGGGACTTTCTCAGCAGGTGTACTCATATCAATAAAATCATAAACATGAAAAGCTACTGCCATCATCGGTGGGGCAAGTTCATCTGCTGAAGTCTTAGGGGGCATCTCAAGATTATGGCATGAGGCACATTTACTTTGCAGTAAAGCTTTGCCATCAAGATGATTGACAGACTTAGAGTCTTGAGAACAGCCACTAAATATCATGAGTGTTAAGAGACTGAGTACCACAAAAAAAGTGCTTTTTATCATAGTGTCTTCGGTGAAACGATAAACATATACCTAATGTTTATGCGTATGATTTTTGTCATGTTTAGCGATGATTTGTTCTACTTTTTCAGGACTTAGCGCCTCAAGTAAACCATTCTCATACTGCGTGATAAGCTCATTAATCTCTATACGTTCATCACCTGCGTAAAGAAGTTTCATCCCTCTCTTTTGTACCTCAGCATAAGGACTACTTCCCATCTCTTTGATGACTAAGGTATCAACACCCTGTGCTGCCAACCAGTTAACAACTGCTACCCCACCTTTTTGCTCATTCTTCTCTATACGTACATTCTCTCCATCATAAAAAGCAAAAAACTTTGCCTTACCAAACAGTGGAGAGACGGCACTGTTCGTCTTTTCAGTTTTAATCGCTACTGCTAACATCTATACTCCTTCAACTATTTGATGGGTGCATTTTTAGGATTATCGCCCTTAGCGATCCCTACCATGCCACCTTTCATAATACGTACCTTTTTTAAGCCTATCATCTTAAGACTTGCCACCACCATCGTCGCACGTGTACCTGAATGACACACTAAAACGATGAGTTCATCTTTAGGTAACTTCTCTAAGTTTTTCTTCTCAAAAAGGTGTTGTAGTGGTATTTCCAAGGTGTTAGGTGTCTTAAGTCCTAAAACTGCCATCTCACCTTCTGTACGAATGTCTAAAAAAGTAAACTTTTTCTTCTCTCTAAGCATCTTCATCGCTTCATCAGCATCCATAAACAGTTTTGAGTCAGCACAATGCTTCTGCGTCACATGTGAAAAAAACTTATCAAACCCTTCTGCTTTGGCACTGTCGTAAGCCAATGCGTTTATTGCCAATGTTGAGACGAGGAGTGTTCCAGTTACTATTTTCTTTATCATCATTTGTCCTTATTTTAATTATAAAACTTTAACTTATTGACGATTAAACTAAGCTTATGATGTATTTTTAACGTCATTATACGTCACTGATTTTTGCTATGCATTAAGGCAGAACTAAATTCTGCATCGTAAAACTATCATCATCGGGATTTAGGTGTTTGCGTTAGTGGCGCGGTATGCGCTTAATAGACCTTACGTTTTTTGATCTTTTGAAGTTCTCGTTCGATGACAACAGGTTCATGTTTCATCGTGATCCAAAAACGTTGGGACTTGTAGCCACGTTTACTGATACGGATATCGTATTTACCTGGTTTCAGTTCAATCCCCATCGTATATCTTGGTTTAATGTTTAAGATCTGGATGCGCGCATCATAAGGAGTGGCTTTTACAAACAGTGGATATGTCGGCTTTATTTTTACCTCTGTATTTCCAAAATAGTAACTCATCACCATGATCATAATGACAATAGGCAATATACTCCACATAAAGACCTTGTTGAGTGAGCGTTTTTTCTCTTCTTTCTCTTCTTCGACCTGGGCTTTCTCTTCTTTCATATGACGGCGAGAAAGACGCTCTTTTTGGAACTTCTCTACACTCTCTTGTTCAGACTCTTTAAGTGTGTCAAAATCGACCACCAACTCTTTGCTCTTAGGCTCATCTTCTTTTACAGGTGTCTCTTTTTGCATCGTAGGTTTGAAGTTAGGTTTTTGCACACTTTTTTGTTGTTGGGCTTGTTTCGCTTCTGATTTATCCTCGTCTTCACTTGGATGCAAGCGTTTTTCTATATCTAAACGTGCTTGCTTAGAGCGTTCGTATGCCCGTTGTTTCTCTTTTTGGTAGAAGTTCTCTCGCTGCTCTAAAAAAGCCTCTTTCTGTTTTTTCCACTTTATTGGATTTTTTTCATGCGCATACTGTTGTTCTTCAAAGTCTCTTTCGACAATCTCTACATACTCCTCAAAAGAAAGAAGATCAGAGAGATAAAAATCATTAGAGAGATCTAAAGCATCTTCATAAAAGATGTTTTTGTTGAGGAGGTCTCGGTCCGTGTAAAAAGCCTCAGGCTCCTTACACTCTGCCCAAGTCAATAGTCCAAAAGCCTGCTCTTCTCGTTTTTGGTGTAGTGCAGCGCGGATTTTACGTTTGATCTTACGTGTAGGATGGATAGCACGCTCACCAACACTTATCCCGGTGATCTGTCGTCTTCCCTGTTTTGCACTTTGAAGTTTAGTTTTTGAAGTGTTGACACGAAAACCGCCCTTCGTCACAATATCACTCACTAAAGTAGTGATAGTCTCAGCCATCTCAGCCTTATTAAACGAGAAGATCATGTCATCCGCGTAACGGGTGTAGATAACATAAGCACCGACTTCACCTAAGGCATCTTTAATAGCTTCATCAAGTTTCAAAAAAGCGAGGTTAGCAATGAGTGGACTTGTTGGTAAACCTTGTCTCGCTACACCATCTATAAAGCAGAGTTCTCTCTCTTCTTCACTCAAATACTCACTTGCCATCTCAACGGTAACACTGTCAAAAAAGTCTTCAAGATCCATAGAGAGTGTGTAGTCATAACCCACATGTTTTTGCGCATTACTAACCGGTCCACGCCCACGCATAAAACCTTGAATACTCTTCTCTTCGTCTAGGTTGTGAAGTTTTTGTTGTAGGTCAAGAAGGAGTGTTTTGAGTTTTGTTTTATAGGCTTTAGAGGGAGCATAAATCGTTCGAAATTTTCCATTGCCTTTTGGAAGCTTTATAATCTTGTACTGTTTTTTCATGGTTATATCTTTAAATAAACATAGTTGTTAAAAGAGGCAGCACGAATTTCAGTGGATACGTCAAAAAAGTAGGCGAAACGCACTACATAAACGTATCTGAACTACGATCGAAATCGTAAATAGCTACTGCCTTGTAATGATTATAGGCAAGAGAAGCTTAATGGCATTTAAAATAGGAAAACCTATTGATCGCGTCCTTTTTTTATGGTCGCTAATACTAACTTTGCTAAGTAAAGTGCTTTAGAGCGATGCGAAAGCTCTTTTTTGAGTTCATCATCGAGTTCACCCAGTGTTTTGTCGTAGCCTTCAGGGATAAAACAAGGATCATACCCAAAGCCATTTTCCCCTCGTGGTGTCGTAATGACATCGCCATACATCCAACCATGAACCACTTGTTCACCCTCTTTCGTCACAATAGCGATAGCCGCCGTGTAATGTGCAGGAGAAGAGTCTAAGCCCTTAGCCTTAACTTCATCCATAAGCTTATGAAGGTTATCTTTGTCAGAAGCATTTTCACCACCATAACGCGCGCTAAAGATCCCCGGTTCACCATCAAGTGCATCGACAGAGATCCCACTATCATCCGAGAGAACAATAGCATCTACATCGTCTAACGCTTTATAAACAGCTTGTGCTTTTAGCAGTGCATTGCCCTTAAAAGTCGGGGCGTCTTCTATGATCTCAAAAGGTTCGATCACTTCACTGAAGGCAACAACATCAAAGTCCTCACACATCGCTTTGATCTCACGGACTTTTCCCTTGTTTGAGGTGGCTAAGACTATCTGCATTGTTATTCCTTATGCTTCTTTTAAAACTTGAGATTATATTCATCTTACTTCTAAAAGAAAATGGCTTCTGTATTATAATGCGCATTCTAACCCAAATACTCAAAAATTTGGGCATTTTCATTTTACTAAAGCTTATTTAGACGATCTTCTCTATTATAGAGATCGTCTTTAGAAGTTTTATATCACAAAGGTCATCTATGTTCAAAACCATCCTGCCGTTGTCGGCTATTTTATCATTACGCTTTTTAGGACTCTTTTTAGTACTTCCTGTTCTTTCTGTTTATGCCATGAGTATGGAGGGTGCAACGCCTCTTTTAGTAGGTGTCATCGTTGGTGGTTACGCACTAACACAGGCTATCTTTCAAGTTCCTTTCGGAACGATCAGTGACAAGATAGGCCGTAAACCGACTCTCTTTGTTGGACTACTTATCTTTATGCTGGGTTCTGTTATCTCTGCAATGAGTAGTGATATCTATATGTTAATGCTAGGTCGTTTCTTACAAGGTGCCGGCGCTATCGGTGCGGTTGTTACAGCAATGATCTCTGACTTAGTCCCTGAAGAGGTACGTGGAAAAGCAATGGCCATGATGGGTGGTACCATCGCTATCGCCTTCGCTGTTGCTATGGGTCTTGGACCTGTTCTTGGCGCTGCTTATGGTGTTGATGTTCTCTTTTGGATTACTGCTGTACTTGCAGGTGTTGCGATGTTGCTTCTTTTTACCAAGGTACCAACACCCCCACGTATCCGTCACATCTACCACAACACAACAAGTACTGCTGACATCTTAAAAGACCCTAACCTTCTCGGTATGGTCATCATCAACGGTATGCAAAAAGGTCTTATGACGGTGGCCTTTGTACTTATCCCACTTATCCTAACTAACCCTGTCGCTGATGGTGGTTTTGGGTGGGAAACTTCTGAACTGTGGCATGCTTACCTTCCTGCTATGATCTTCGGTCTTATCGCTATGGGACCAGCAGCTGTTTTTGGAGAAAAATATAACAAAGCTAAGCAGATCTTCTTGATCTCTATCGTTTTGTTTATCATCGCCTTTTTACTAATGGGCTTTGCCAACTCTTCTTGGCTCTTTGTTGTAGGCGTGGTAAGTTTCTTCATCGGCTTTAACATGATGGAGCCGCTGGTTCAGTCACTCATCTCCAAGTACGCTAAAGTCCACCAAAAAGGTGCTGCACTCGGTGTATCTAACTCTGTTGCTTACTTTATGACCTTCTTAGGTGGTACCTTCGCAGGTCTGATGTTAGACATCTCAGGCCCCCATATGATCGGTCTTATTTTAGGTGGAGTTGGTCTCTTATGGCTCATCTGGACAGCACTAAAACTTTCAAACCCTGCTAAACACAGTCACCTCTTCAGACCAATAGCTGAAGTAGACATGGAAAAGCTAGAAGCCTTAGAGCATGATGCAATTGCTGAATGGTATATCAATGAGACGGAAGCTCTTGTTGTCATCAAGTATCGTAGTGATGATATCGATGAAGAGGCACTTTTAGCTAAAATCATCAAGTAATTTATTTGTGTAGAGATGTGTTCTCTACACTCCTCTTCTTTATACTCTGATTCACTCTTTTAATAAACTTCCTTAATTACTTCATATCACTAGGATGCTACTTTTACGATGCGAAATTTAGTTCCGCCCTGCATTGCGCTTTAGCTCTTTATCTTCTTTGCTCGCACAAAGAAGAAATCTAGCGGAAAAGAAGAAAGTGCGGACGCGGTCACAATTACTGCTGTATCCATCTAATACTCTGAGTTACGAAAGCCAATTGCAGTTTTAACTGTATCAAGACGCAGTGGAAGCGAAATCAAGTTCGTACTTTTATTTACGTATGTATTTTTGACTCTGTCACTAGATACTTATTAACACTTTGAAACCGTAAACTTGTCTACGGCTGGTACAAACAAGTTTGTACTTCCAAACTGCTACGACTCCAAAAAGATAAAACTACCTAGTAGTTTAAACAGGGATGAAAGCGAATAGCTTTCCAATTAATAAAATGCGTTACCACTTGAATCCCTCTCTAACATCTGCAGGGCTGAATGAAGGGAATGGAGTTCCGTTAAAAAAACTGAACTGTTTGAGCGGATAGCGAGTTTTCAGTTTTTAGGAACGCAATGAGTGGAATGAAGGAAGTCGCGAGCTAGCGACCCCGAAGCCGTTAGAGGCGCCTTTTTGGTTTCGTTTTTGGGCAGTGCCAAAAAGGAAAGAGTAATGAGATAAAATTAAATCATCACGTAAGCATAAAAGACAGACTAAGTAATTAAGGAAATTCTCCTTAAAAACGATCCAACTTGATGACTGTCACACTCTCTCCAGCCTCTTTAGGTCCATCTTCTTCCGAAGAAATAATCAAAGCAGCATCTCCAAGCATATTGGTCAAAATAGCCGAAGTTCCCACTTTTTTACCATCAAAGTCAACAAAGTACTTACCATCTCTAAAAGCAAGGTTACACGCCGTAAACTCACTCTTTTTAGAACGTTTGTTAAAAGGTTCTGCAAGCGTAGCTTCAACTACTTCAAATACCTTGTCTGTTCCAAGGAACTTCTTGATTAAAGGAATAACATAGAGTAAAAAAGTCACCGTTGAAGAGTACGCAAACCCCGGTAACCCAAGAATGAACTTATCACCCTTTTGAGCGACCAAGATATGTTGTCCCGGCTTAATTTTGACCCCTTTAAAAATCACCTCAGCACCAAGTGCAGGTATAACATCTTTAACAAAGTCATAATCCCCAACACTCACACCCCCGGTACTAACTACGATATCAGCCGAAGCCAAGGCGTTTTCAAAGGCAGCCGTAATCGTTGCCCTGTCATCTTTGACTACCCCCATCTGCACCACTTCGGCACCTGCCATGTTAGCAATAGCTGCGATAGTATGATGGTTCGAACTTCGTATCTGTGAAGCGTTCTCTTGAACTTGACCAATCTCTAAGATCTCACTTCCCGTTGAGAGTGTTGCCACACGTGGTTTTAACATCACAGCAACAACAGCAATGTTAAGACCCGCCATCACACCAATCTCAGCAAAACCGATCTTAGTACCACGCTTAATGAGTACTTCACCCTCTGAGTAACTCTCACCAACAGGACGAACACTATTACCAAAAGGAACACTCTCATTGATGATGATCGCATCACCTTCGACAGTTACATTTTCTATCTGTATCAAGGTATCAGCACCTTCAGGCATACCCGCACCCGTAAAGGTCTTAATGCAGTTACCGCTACTTACTACACGTCTCTCATCACTTCCAGCAGGGTTGTCGCCCATGATCTTAATACGTCCGCTTTCTAAGTCACTATGGAGTACCGCATAACCATCCATCGCAGAGGTCGGTTGTGAAGGTGAGTTCTCATCTGCCACTATGTCTTTTGCCAAGTAGCGACCAAGTGCATCATTTAAAAAGACATTTTCTTGACGTAAAACACCAGCACTAAGTGCATCTAAAAGCTCTATTGACTTCTCATAACTTAAAAAACCCATCTACTCTCCTAAAATTCCAGACCCACTGATAGGGGTCGATCGATCGGCTGCATAAAGACGTTTACCATCTCTAAGATCATACTTCCAGATCGGAGCACTTGCTTTAAAGTCCTCAACAAAATCGTTGATCATCTTAAGTGCTACTTTACGTTTTGGTGAAAAAACTGCCGCTACATACGAAGAAGTGTGCAGTGGAACATCACCACGAGAGTGTGCCATCTTCAACACAGCGCCCGCCTCTTTTGCTCTCTCTTGCCAAGCATTGAACCATGATTCTAAGATAGGCTCATAGATATCAAAACTCAAACCACTGATACCATCTTCATCACGTATCGTTCCTATAAAAGGGATGTAAGCACCGTAGTTACTACCAGCTTCATCACGATACCAACGCACCAAGATCTCTTCTGTGGGAACAGGACCATCAAAAAGTTCTAACATATCAACCGCCACAAACAGGAGGAAGTAATGAAACCTTATCACCCGACTTAAGCGCGGTATCCAGACTTTTTACTAAGGTGTCGTTAACCGCTACCGCACAGCTTTCTAGCCAGTCCTTGACCTCATCATCGCTCTGAAGTGCTGCTGCTACATCTCTCAGTGATGTTGCTTCAACCTCTAACGCCTCTTTTTGTATGGGTCCTAAAAATTCTACACGTACCATAGTTAATCCTCTTTAGAGCATCTCTAAAAACCCTAGTTATCCTCAGCACTAAAGAGGAGTTCACAATCAAGGTGGGTTTTTAGAAGTACCCTTTATTATTGGCGCGATTATAACATTTAAAGGTAAAGGGGAGTAAGTTATAATGCCGTTAAAAAAAGGGAGCTGTCTATGTTGTTTGGCAAGATCGAATACCTTAACCTCCTCCCTTTTCATCTTTTTATGAAACGCTACAGTCGTTCAACGCGTCACTACATGAGTTTTCGTTACAAAAAAGGTGTTCCAAGTAAGATCAACGCCGAATACGCAGCACGACGTGTTGATGCTGCCTTCATCTCCAGTATCAAAGCGCAAAAAGAGTCCTATGTTGACTTGGGAATTATCGCGAAAAAAGAGGTCTTGAGTGTCTTGTTGCTTCCTTCGAACAACTTCATAGAAGACAACGCCAGTGCAAGCTCAAACGTCTTAGCCAACATACTTGGTCTTCAAGGCGAAGTGATCATCGGTGACAGAGCACTGCGTCACTACCTTGATGGTGACACCTCTGCCATAGACTTAGCAAAACGCTGGCATGAGAAGTACAAACTCCCTTTTGTTTTCGCACTTCTTTGCTATCACCAACATGACAAAGAGATAAAACGTCTGGCTTCTAGTTTTAAAAAAAGTCACAGTAAGATCCCCCAGTACCAACTGCAACGCGCTGCTAAACGAACCAAGATCGCACCAGCAGCCATACAACACTACCTTAGTTACATATCGTATGAACTCGACACCAAAGCCAAAGCAGGGCTACACAAATTTTGGCATTTAGCGCAACAAAAAGAGCGCTAAAAAGTCCTTTTCCTAATAGTATTACGAGTATGTAACTAAATTCGTTTATATTTGTGCCAATTATTTTATATTTTTACTGTATTATAAGTACATGTACACGCAACTATTTTTTATTCTCTTTATTACTTCTACCCTTTTTGCTCTAGAGCCGATTGCACCGCTTCCTACTACCCTAGAGCATATCGACTTGGACAAAGCCAAACTTGGACGTACCCTCTTTTTTGATCCTCAACTCTCTTCTGATGGAACCATCTCCTGTCACAGTTGTCACAACTTTGATAACGGTGGTGCAGACACAAGGGCAGTCTCTCTCGGTGTGAACAACAGAGAAGGGAGCATTCAATCCCCTACGGTTTATAACGCTGTCTATAACTTTAAGCAGTTTTGGAATGGACGTGCAGCGAACCTTAACGAACAAGCGAAAGGTCCACTCAGCGACCATGCTGAGATGAACATGTCACCCACAGAGCTTGAAGCACGTCTGAACACCAACCTTAGTTATAAAGAGGTCTTCAAGAAGATTTATCATACTAAAAAAATCACCAGTGAACAGATCATAGATGCTATTACAGAGTTTGAGAAGGCTTTGATCACACCCAACAGTCGATTTGACCAATACCTTCGAGATGAGATAGCATTAACACCAGAAGAGAAAAAAGGGTACGAGACCTTTAAGTCACTCGGGTGTATTACCTGCCATAACGGTATCAATGTAGGTGCTAACTCATTTCAAAAGATAGGACTTTTTAGACCTTATCCGTATAACGCCAAATATCAGGACCGTTATGCCTTGACCCAAAAAGAGTATCACAAAAATGTCTTTAAGGTACCAACGCTTAGAAATATCTCTTTAAGTGCACCCTACTTCCATGATGCACGTGCAAAAACACTCAACGATGCTATTGAAAAAATGGCGTATCATAACCTAGGTATTGACATCACAAAACAAGAAGTCCAAAGCATCGTTATGTTTTTGAAAAGCCTCGAAGGCGAACGCCCTAAAATATTGGATGTGCCGTGAACAACAAACTATTACTCGCCTTTATATTAGGTCTCGCATCGATTATATTGACCGTTTATTACTACATGCATCAACGTACTTATTCTCAACAGTACAAAGGGGTTATTAGCAGTTTTCACGCCTTTGAAAAGACCTATGAGACCCTAAGTTATGATCTTCTTAAAAGCGCACTCTACAGTTACAATAATCAAGATGATATATCTGAGGGCACACAGAACCTTAGCCAAGAGTATGCTACGCTCTACAACACACCCCTACTACATGAAGAGCAGTACCTCTCACTTGATTACCCTTTGATCCAACTTGGTATCGATGTAGCAGCCTATAACAGTGCTGTGGAACACTACCTCATGCTCAACGCTGGCATCAAGAACTCCTTTGTCTTTTTACTAAACTACTCCGAAAAAATGGATCATATCTTTGATAACAATGCTTCTGTGCATGCTGATGTCAACGCCATCGTCTCTGAACTCTCGAACATGCGCCGTCTGCTTGACAGTAACCATCTCCAACACATCAACGGTCATCTCTCAAGCCTTAGTAACTATCCATCTACTACCCCTGAACAAAAGCGTTTTATCGCCACACTAATACTTCATGTCACTTACATACAAAAAAACTATCCTGACTTTACCCGTGTACTTAGTATACTCCAAGACAAAAGTGTTCTAAACTCACTTGAAAACATCAAAGAGCAGTTCAACACCATCGCGAAGACAGACTTTTTACTCATCGACAAACTCGCCACACTTTTACTCCTCTTAATCATCACGGCCCTCGCCACCGTCATCTTCTTACTCCTTCGTTCTCAGCGTGAAAACACGCAACTCAAACAGCTTAAAAAAGAGTTAGAACACAGTGCCACCTATGATGTGATGACAGGGCTTTTCAACCGTTATAGCTTTAACACTACCATCTCAAACGAGCAGTACAAAGAGCCCACCTTTTTACTGATTAACATCAATGGTTTTAAACATATCAACGATCTATATGGTTCCGATATTGGTGACTATATCTTGCAAGAGGTTTCTCAGCTTATTCGTCTACCTATTTTTGATACCTATCAGCCTAACTACTACCGTCTGGGTGGCGATGACTTTGGTATCTTACTCGAAGCCATACCTGAGAAAAAGGTCTACTCACTCGCTGAAGCACTCTCGCAAAGCATTAAACACTTTATCTTTGTTGACAATGATATAGAGATTAACATCTCTGTCACCATCGCTATCAACACCCAAGCACCTTATCTTGAAAATGCCGACATGGTCTTAAAACACCACAAAAAAAGTAAGACCGATACCATTGTTGTCTTTAAAGAAGAGCTTGGTCTTAAAGAGAAGATCAAGGAGAACATCGACACTCTGCAGTCTCTCTCACTCGCTATTGAAGAACAACGCATTGTTCCCTACTTCCAACCTATCATTGATTTTCAAAAGGGTAAGATCGTTAAGTATGAAGCCCTTGTTCGACAAATAGCTGTCGATGGCACCGTTATCTCTCCTGCACAGTTTCTAGACCTAACAGCACAAACACCGCTCTACAGAGAGCTCACCAAGACGATGATAGAACAGGTCTTTAGTGCCTTTAAAGATGAACCTTTTCGTTTCTCTATCAACCTCTCCATGCGTGATCTTCTCGACAAAGAGCTTATGGTCATGCTCGAAGAACAACTCCAGCAGAATCCTGAAAGTGCTAAACGCCTTGAGATAGAGTTACTTGAGAGTGAAAGCCTGTTTGACATCCAAGAGACTGAACACTTTATTACCCTCTTAAAAAGTTATGGCTGTCGCATCGCTATTGATGATTTTGGTACAGGGTATTCTAACTTCTCTTACCTCGCTAAACTCTCTGTCGACACCCTCAAGATAGATGGTTCACTCATCTCTAAGATCATCACAGATGAGAAGTACCTTAAAACCGTAGAGACCATCGTCCACTATGCCGATACTCTTGGTGTAGAGACCGTTGCTGAGTTTGTTGAGAGTAAAGAGATCGCGCTAAAATTAAAAGAGATTGGTGTCACCTATGGACAAGGGTATTACTTTGACAAACCACAGGCCACACTCATACAAAAAGAGATCGTTCTATAGTCATAGTGTGGTACAATTATTACAGAAACATTAATTTACTAATAAGGTTCAGCCTATGCCTCAAAAAGAGATAATGAACGCTATCTGTTCACAACTACTCACCCCGGATGATATTAATATTTCAAAAGAGACCTTTACGAAGATAAAAGAGGACAAAGTTGTTGTTCAACTGCATGTCAGTGACAGTGGTGCCTTTTTGCGCATCTACTCAACACAGGCACTTATGCTCTCTATGATCATGCCAATCTTACATGACTTTGGATTTAACATCATTGATGAGATCGCCTTTAGTTTTGATCATAATGATGAGGCTATCCACCTTAAACGCTTTAACTTAAAACTAATCAACATTGAGAAGATCGAAGCGGCTAAAGAGAACATCCAAGATGTCATCGCCCAGACCTTGACCATCGATAACATTAAGATATCTCGCCTTTTTGGTCTGGTCTGTCGACAAAACTTTAACCTACGTCAACTTGCCCTTTTTAAAGCCCTCATCGACTACATGAACCAAACTGTCTTGTCCATTAACTTGGGAAGTTTTATCCATACCTTTACAGAGCATTCTGACATCTCCAAACTCTTTTTACACTACTTTTATGCCAAGTTCGATCCAAAGGTCAAAGGACGTGCTGCTAAACTAAAAGAGATCGAAGCATTCGTTCACAGCAATATCAAAGATGTTCCAAACATCACCGATGATCGTATTTTAAAGCTCTCCTTTGCCCTCTTGCAATCCTTAGTACGTACCAACTATTTTCAAAACAGAGAAGCCATTGCCTTTAAGATCGACACTGCAAACTTTTCGCTGAACTTAAAAGGGATGCAACCGAACATCGAGACCTTTGTCTCACACAGAGAGTTCTCCGGAATTCACCTGCGTATGTCCAAAGTCTCACGGGGTGGTCTGCGTTGGAGTGATCGTCATGAGGACTTTAGAACCGAAGTCAAATCACTTATGATTACCCAAGAGGGTAAAAATGCCATCATTATCCCAGATGGTGCGAAGGGTGGTTTTGTCATACATCGTGACAAACAAGATATCTCTAAAGAGTTCTTTAAAAAGACCTACTCTAACTTCATTAACAACCTTCTTGACATGGTTGATAATCGTGTCGATGGTAAGATCGTTCGCGACAAAGATATCATCGCCTATGATGATGAGGATGCTTACTTTGTTGTTGCTGCCGACAAAGGAACAGCTGCGATGAGTGATGTGGCTAATGCGATCGCTGTTGAACGTAACTTCTGGTTAGGTGATGCTTTTGCTAGTGGTGGATCTAACGGCTTTGGACATAAAGAGCTTGGTATCACCGCTAAAGGTGCGCTCCGCTCTACTGAACGTTTCTTTATCGAAAAAGGTGTTGATTTCCGTAACGAAAGCATTAGTGTTGTTGGTATTGGTTCGATGAACGGTGATGTCTTTGGAAATGGTCTATTAGAGTCCAAACACTTTAAACTGCTTGGTGCGATCTCGCATAAAGAGATCTTCATCGATCCAGACCCTATCCCTGCTACCTCTTTTGAAGAGCGTCAACGTCTCTTCGTCGCTAAAGATGGTTCATGGAATGCCTATAACCGCGCACTCATCTCTAAAGGTGGTGGTGTCTTTTTACGCAGCGACAAAGCCATCGAACTCTCACCAGAGATAAAGTCACTGCTACATACTAAAACATCTGTACTCAGTGGAGAGGCACTTGCTAAGATGCTCTTATGCCTAAAGGTAGACCTACTTTTTAATGGTGGTGTCGGTACCTATGTCAAACAGACAGAAGAGAGTAACCTTGACCTTGGAGACAAGCAAAATGAGTCCGTCCGTGTTGATGCGACTGAGCTTAAGTGTGCCGTTGTCTGTGAAGGTGGAAACCTCGGTTTTACCCAAAAAGCACGTATAGAGTACGCACTTGGTGGTGGTAAGATCAACATTGATGGTATTGATAATGCAGCGGGTGTTGACACCTCTGACCATGAGGTCAATCTCAAGATCTTACTTAACATTCTTAAAGAGAAAAAACTCATTAACGAACAAGAGAGCGACCAGACCCTACAATCTTTAACCCAACAAGTGGTCAACATGGTCTTATGGAGTAACTACCGTCAAGCACTTGCACTCTCACGGGATGAGCACTTAAGTCGCCTCTACTTGGATGACTTTAATGTAACCATTGATATCTTGAGTGAAAACCTTGCTGTCTTTAACCGTAGAGAGTTTTACATCCCTAAAGCAGACAACATCAAGATGATCTTGACGAAAGAGGGTTGCATTGTGCGTCCGGTACTCTCATCACTTCTCTCTTACAGTAAGATCTTTATCAAGAAAATTCTCTTGGAGAACACAGAACTTGATGACACCTTTAGTACTGACTTCCTCTACAAGTACTTTCCAAAGTCCTTTGTTAGTGTTTACGAACATGAGATCAAGTCACATCCACTTAAAAGAGAGATCATCGCAACAGTCATAGCAGACACTGTTATTAACCTACAGGGTGCTAGTTTTATCCATGACTACAACCGATTAGGACTCGTTAAGTTCTTAGACAAGATCCGCTCATACCTCATCAGTAACGCCCTGTTTGGTGCCAATGACATTCGTTATGAGATCTATCGTCACGACCATATCATGCCATTAAAAACACAGTATGAGCTCCTAGGAAGTATCGAACGTGTGCAGACATTCTCGACCAAATGGATGCTTAATTACCTCGACACCGAACAGATCACCTCTGCTCATATACTCGACTACAAAGAGCGTCTACACACCCTTTTAAATACTATTGAGACCGATGAGCAGACTATTGAACTCGTAAAAGAGAACGCACACTTCAACCGTTTCTTTAGCACTATTGACTATCTTCGTTTTGCGGTTGCTGCGATCATTATCAAAGAGCACAGTGACACCAGTTTTGAAAATGTTGCCAACATCTTCTATCTTATCTTCAAAGAGATCAAGATCATGAAACTCCTCAACATCCTTGACGAACTCAAGATCAACGTCGACGCTGATAAAGAGATCAAAGCACAGATGTTGCACTACATCGAATATATCGTTGTCAACCTCACACAAAAGATCATTAGTTTCCAACGTGTAGGCGAAGAGGCGACCATAGCCTTTGAAAGTTATATTGCCAACAACCAAGAGGCACATGACCAGACTCTCAAACAGATCAACAAACTTCTACAAGAAGAGCGTAAAGAGGTCAAAGAGGTGGTCATTACCATTAATCAATTGATGATGATGGCGATATAAGGCTCTTTTTTATTAACTTTGCTGTAAAATTCCGTCTATATTTTGGTGGCATAATATGTCACCTACCCCATAGGAAACATTATGAGCAACACATTTAAAGAAGATTCATTAGAGTATCACCGCGTTCAAGGTGAGTTTGACACTGCAGGTAAAACTGGAACCCTCCTTACTAAGCCATGTAGTACATCAAAAGAGCTTTCTATGGCCTACTCTCCTGGTGTCGCTTTTCCTTGTTTAGAGATCCAAGAAGATGCTGAAAAAGCCTATGAGTACACCAACAAGGGTAACCTTGTTGCAGTTGTTAGTGATGGCACAGCAGTGCTTGGTCTTGGCGACATCGGTCACCTTGCGGGCAAGCCTGTTATGGAAGGAAAGGGTGTTCTTTTTAAATCATTTGCAGATGTTGACGCTGTTGATATAGAGCTAAACACGAAAGATACCGAAGCAATCATTAGCGTTGTCGCAGCTATTGCTGACAGTTTTGGTGGGATCAACCTTGAAGACATCAAAGCACCAAAATGTTTTGAGATCGAAGAGCGTCTTAAAGAGATCTGTGATGTTCCTGTCTTTCATGATGATCAACACGGAACGGCGGTTATTACAACTGCTGGTCTAATGAATGTTATGGAGATGAGTGGTAAGTCAGTTGAAGAGATGAAGATCGTTATCATCGGTGCTGGTGCAGCTGCTATCGCTTGTGGAAACATGTACAAAAACTTTGGTATCAAGAACATTACTATGCTTGATTCTAAGGGTGTTGTTCATAGTGGTCGTGATGATCTTAACAAGTACAAAATGGCCTTTGCTCACGAGACACCACACCGTACACTCGAAGAAGCTGTTGTTGGTGCTGACATGGTACTTGGTCTAAGTGGTCCAAACCTTCTTACGGGTGATATGATCAAAACGATGTCAGACAAAAACCCTGTTATCTTCGCTTGTGCCAACCCTAACCCTGAAGTCATGCCAGATGTTGCTAAAGCAGCGCGTCCTGATGTTATCATCGGTACAGGTCGTAGTGACTTTCCTAACCAGGTTAACAACGTACTTGGTTTCCCACAGATCTTCCGTGGAGCACTTGATGTTCGTGCGACAAAGATTACTGAGAACATGAAAGTAGCGGCAGCTAAAGCACTTGCTTCATTAGCAAAAGAGCCCGTACCTGAGCATGTTAAAAAGGCACAAGGTCGTGAGAATATGGAGTTTGGTCCAGAGTACATCATCCCATCGCCATTTGATCGTCGTGTTTTGGTTTATGTTGCAAGTGCTGTTGCACAAGCTGCAGTTGAAGATGGTGTAGCACGTGTGAAAGAGTTTAACCTTGAAGCATACCGAGCAAAACTTCAGCGTCTTGCAGATCACCTAGACGGTAAAATCTAAATCTATCATTTTTCATTCCGGATCCAGTCCGGAGTGACCTTTAATTAAAAAAACGCTTACTTTAACGCATCTACCGCTTTATTAATCCGAGCAATTGTCTCATCTTTACCAATGATCGCCATCACACTGTCCATACCTGGTCCACCCATCGCACCTAAAAGCGCAACACGAAGTGGCATGCCGATCTTTCCAAAGCCTATCTCCATCTCAGCAACCACTTTTTCCATCTCAGCTTGATAATCAGACGGAAGGTGTAGCTCTCCAGCCTCCGCGAGTTTAGCAGCAAAAGTTGTCAAGACCTCGACAGCGTTACCCTTAAATGCTTTTTTAACCGCTTTTTCATCATAAGACGTGGGTGTATCGATGATAGTCGGGATCAGCTCAGCCAACTCTTTCATGTTTTTAGCACGCTCTTTAAGTGCGTCAAGCAGAAACTCTTTTTTGTCATGACCTTCGATATTCACACCATACTCTTTCAAAAGTTCAGCTAACTTAGCGTTAGTGCTATTTTTGATGTAGTGAGCATTAAGCCAGTCAAGTTTTTCAACATTGTAGATCGAAGCAGACTTGTTGATGTTAGAAGGATCAAACAGTTCTAACATCTCTTGCATGCTAAAGATTTCCTGATCACCACTACTCCAACCCAGACGGATCAGGAAGTTAAGTAGTGCCTCTGGTAGGTAACCCATCTCTTTATAGGCCATAACATCCGTTGCGCCATCACGCTTAGAGAGTTTTTTACCATTAGCGTTATGGATCATCGGTACATGATAAAACTTTGGTAAGTCGAAACCAAGTGCCTCATAAACGACCATCTGTTTTGGTGTGTTTGAGAGGTGGTCATCACCACGGATAACCTCAGTAATCCCCATCAAGGCATCATCAATCGCTACCACAAAGTTATAGGTAGGAGAGCCATCACCACGTGCAATGATAAAGTCATCTAAGATATCTTCAGCCTGAAAACTAACACGTCCCTTAATCCCATCATCGATAACAATCTCACCTGTTGTCGGTGCTTTTATACGTATAACCGGCTCAATACCCTCTGGTGGTGTACCATCGAAGTCACGATAGCGTCCATCATAACGGGTACGCTCTTTGTTCGCCATCTGCGTCTCACGAAGTTCTGTCAACTCATCTTTAGACATATAACACTTATACGCCTTACCTTCATCAAGTAGCTGTTTGATGTACTTCGCATAGATCTCGTCACGCTGTGACTGATAGGTGATCTCACCATCGTGTTCTAAACCAACCCACTTAAATGCCTCAACAATGGCTTTAGCTGCTGCTTCAGAGTTTCGTGTCTTATCAGTGTCTTCAATACGAAGAACAAACTTACCGCCATTACGACGTGCCCATAAATACGATAAAAGTGCTGTTCTTAAACCACCAATGTGTAAGTAACCTGTAGGACTTGGAGCGAAACGTGTAACAACCATGTTAGACCTTTTGAAACACAGAGTGCTTCGTTAAAATTAGTGATGGATTTTACCAAAAATGCGCTTTATAAGTAGAGTATCTTGTAGCATTATATTAAAGTAGGTAAAATACCTCTCAAATATTAAAGGTGCACTTCACCTGTACCTTTAACCAAAAGCGAGCTACTTTGAAACTACTACTATCTTTACTCTTTTTTATAAACCTCTACGCACAGACACTTGATGGCATCGCCATTATGGTAAAAGACGAACCCATTACACTGTATGACATCACCAATGCCATGCAAGAACACAAGATCCCTCAAGAACAAGCCGTTGAGATGTTAGAGCGTAAAAAGCTCGAAGCCATCGAGATCAAAGAGCGTCACCTAAGCGCTAGTAAACAAGAGGTCTTCGAAGACATTCAACGTATGGCAGAACAGAACAAAATGAGTGTTATAGAGCTTTACCAAGCCATCCAAAGCTCACAAGGCTTGAGTGAGAAGAAGCTAAAAGAGAAGATAAAAGAGAAGATCCTCAACCAAAAGCTTTACAACGCCATCGCTTTTTCACATCTAGAACAGCCCAATGATGAAGAGATCAACGAGTACTATCAACTCCACAAAAATGAGTTCATTAAACCCTCATCATTTACCGTACTCATCTACCAATCAGCAGACAAAAACCGCCTTCAAGAGAAGATAGACAACCCTATGTTTTACTCTCCTGAAGTAAAGAGCGAAGAACGTACCTTTGAGACCACCAAAATGAACCCCCGTCTAGCAGAGCTACTAGAACACACCCAACTCAACAACTTCACCCAAGTACTTCCTGCCCCGAATGGTGGTTTTATGAGTTTTTACATCAAAGAGAAAGGGGTAAGTGGAACACCTGACATAGAGTCCATTCGTCCACAGATCTCTAATGCCTTGATGGGGCAAAAACGTGAGACTATTTTAAAAGACTATTTTGATAGACAGCGGTTAAATGCAGACATTAAAGTTATTCGTCTTCCGAAGAACTAACACCTCTTTACTTTGATAGTTGTTGCTTTTTTATTGCACTTTCGATAATTTATTAATAATATTACTACTCTTGGATACACTCATACTTTTTTTTGCCGCAAAAAAAGTAAGCAAAAAAGCTCTCGAAACGGCTGCGAGGTTGGTAGCTACCAACTTCCTTCGCTACGTTCTCTGCACTCCTAAAAACAGTTAACTCGCTGTTCGCTCAAACAGAACTGTTTTCTTAACGAAGTTACGTTCTCTTCGCTCTGCTCTGTAGGGGTTTCGAAAAGAGCTCATTAGGTGACGCATCTTTTGAAATTAAAAGCTATTCGCTTTTATCCCTACTCTAACTGCTAATAAGTTGTGGTTTTTTTGTGTCGTAGCGGTTTGTACGAGGCTGAGTATTGGAACTGCTGAAGTATTCGGGCAGGGATTAAAACTCTGTTTTAACATTCATTAATGCGTCACCGCTTGCTCTTCCATCGCAACATCTGCAAAGCTGACTGTAAGAAGTGGAGTTCCGTAAAGAAAACAGTTCTGTTTGAGCGAACAGTGAGTTAACTGTTTTTAGGGACGTAACGACTGAAAGGAAGGTACCCGATAGCTATCGGGCTGTGACCAAAGGAAATCCCTTTAGGGAAAGCCGTTGCGAGCGGTTTTTCTGTTTCTCTTTTTTCCGAGAAAAAAAGAGAAAGGGAAGCAAGATGAAGTTTGAATCATAAAAAGTATAAAAGTATTT
>JAJRVE010000176.1 GCA_024277445.1 Campylobacterales bacterium | reverse complement strand
GCTTTATCATACAATCTTGGATCGTAAAAATGCCGATCCTGAGACTTCATGGACAGCAAAGCTTCTCTCTAAAGGTGACAATGATATCCTTAAAAAAGTGGTTGAAGAAGCGGGTGAGTTTAGCTTCGCAGTCAAAGATAAGGATGAAGATGAGATCATTTATGAGTGTGCAGACTTGACGTATCATGTTTTGGTTGCACTCGGGCATATGAACATCTCTCCTGATCGTGTCAAGCAAGAACTTGCGCGTCGTTTTGGTATGAGTGGGATTACTGAAAAGGCATCACGCACAAAATAAGAGCTTCTCTTGAGCATCTTTTGCTCTACGCTTACAAACGTATTAACCCAAATCCTATCTTATTGTTCTCCAAACTAATTAAGTCTCTTCACTGTAAACTAGCTTACTAAAATAATGAATAGTCCCATTTTTGGATGGTAGTGTTAAGTATTTTAATTTTAAAGTAGGCAGAACCATGGAAACTATTGATAGTGTATGTACATATTGTGGCGTAGGGTGTGACATTGCAGCGCACGTAGAAGATAACAAGATACTCAAGATCTTTGCTCACCCAGATGGTGTGGTCTCTCAAGGTAAGCTCTGTATTAAGGGTAAGTACGGTTTTGACTTTGTGGATGCTGATGATAGATTGCGTATTCCCCGTATTCGTAAAAGTTTTTTAGAGAAAAACCCAGCGATCAAAGAAGCCGTTGCCTCTACGCTTGTCGATCTTGATGAGACGTGGTATGAAACTGACTTAGATGCGGCTACAACAGCGTGTGCGATGAAGATGCAAGAGACACAAAAGAACTATGGTCGTAAGTCGATCTGTTCTATTGGTGGGGCAAGAACCTCATGTGAAAGCTCATACCTCTTCCAAAAATTCACGCGTCATACCTTGAACTCTCCACATGTTGATAACTGTGCACGTGTCTGTCACTCACCGTCACTCTCGGGTATGCGTGTCACCATCGGTGAAGGTGCTGCGACTAACCCTTACAATGACATCTACAACTGTGAATTCATGATCGTTATCGGTTCAAACACCACAGAAGCCCATCCTATTATCTCAAACCGTATTATTGATGTGGCGCGGGAGCATGACAACTTGGCTGTTTTTGATGTACGTGAGATCAAGCTTCATCGTTTCGCAAAATATACAGCGATCATGCCGCATGAAGCGAACCTACTGACGCTAAACATGTTGGCTTATGTCATCATTGATGAAGAGTTATATGATGAAAGCTTCCTTGAAGAGAGAACAAAAGACTTTGATGACTTTAAAGAGAAGATTTTAAATGATCCGTATGCTAACCCTGATTATTACAAGGGGATTGAAGGCTATGAAGGTCTTGCAAAAACGATCAGAAAAGTAGCACGTGAATACGCGCTTAAAAAGTCGATGATCTTCTGGGGTCTTGGTATTACAGAGCATATTGATGGTAGTTACGCAGTTATGGCGATGGTACACCTTGCCCTTATGACGGGTAACATTGGTAAACCAGGTGCTGGTCTTATGCCACTTCGTGGTCAAAACAACGTACAAGGTACCTGTGACATGGGTATGCTTCCCTATTATGATCCTGACTATCAAGAGCCAAAAGAGGTGGGTCTTATGACACCGCAGCTTGTGGATGAAATGTTGGAAGATCGTGTGAAAGTCGTACTGAACATTGGTGAAGACCTAACCCACATCCACCCTAACTTGAACAAGATCGACAGAGCCTTTGAAAAACTTGACATGATCTTTGTACAAGAGCTATTTATGACAGACATCGCCAACCGTGCAGATATCGTAGTCGGTGTGAAATCGGCGTATGAGAAGACGGGTGTCTATGTTAATGCCATGCGTCGTCTACACCTTTCACAGCCCTTAGTTAAGTCTGACTTACCGGATGACTGGGAAGTGTTACAGATGCTTGACAACAAAATGGGTGGAGACTATGACTACGCTTCATCAAAAGAGGTTTGGGAAGAGGTTCAAAAAGTGGCTTACAGACGTTTTAGTGGCGCAGACTATCATCGTCTTGAAAAACACCGTAAGCGTGGACTTCAGTGGCCTGTTCATACGGAAGATACCCCTATCTTGCACCAGCTAGACTTCCGTACTGATGATGGTCTTGGTCACTTTAAGTACAACCAGTACAAACTCCGTGGGATGATTAAAGAGATTATGGAGAAGAAGTTGACAGGTTATCACCTAAGTACGGGTCGTACATTGGCGCACTATAACAATGCGGCACAGACATCTCGTAGTGAAAAACTCATGAAGCGTTATGATGAAGATGTACTTCTTGTCTGTGAAGAGGATGCTGCTGACTTTACGACACCGACCGTTATCTTACGTAGTGCGTATGGTGAGACAACACCACTAACCATTAAGATCACCGACAAGGTGCAACCAAAAACACTTTTCTCTACCTTCCACCACGCCAAGTCAAAGATTAATGCGCTCTTTGGCGATGCACGAGATGAAGTTATCTTAACGGCTGCCTTTAAGACCATTAAAGTCGAAGTGATCCCTGTTTAGATCATGAGTAGAGCAGTTGGAGACATAGGTGAAGCAAAAGCGGTAAGCTACCTTCAAGATCAGGGTTTTAGTGTTGTTGATCGAAATGTCAGTAGTCGCTTTGGCGAGATAGACATTATTGTTATCAAAGATGAGGTCTTGCACTTTGTCGAAGTCAAGAGCTCTTACAACTATGATATTGCTGTTCAAAATATCACTCCAAAAAAGATGCAGAAGTTTATACGGACAGTTGATGTTTACATGAAAAAGCATCGCTTAGATATGACCTATTGCATTGATGCACTTATTGTTACTCCAGATGAGATCACTCTGATCGAAAACATCACACTCTAAAATCTTGCTCCAAACTTAAAAATATCGCGTAGTTTTAACTAATATGGTTTCTCTTTTTAAATCAGATAGAATTACTCCGATTTATATCAGCATAAAGTACCGCTGAGGTCTTCTGTCAAATTGACTTGAGGTCTCAGTGGTGCTTTATGGTAACATCTCTACTACATTTAAGTAGAGATTATTGGTAAGAAATGAAACATTTACTGATGAACAGATATAATTTTATTACAATTTCAAAACAAAGAGGTAATTCCTATGGCTAAATATATTGAAGCAACAGCAGCAGATTTCGACGCAACAGTAGCAGAAGGCGTAACAATGGTAGACTTTTGGGCACCATGGTGTGGGCCTTGTCGTATGATCGCTCCAGTAGTTGAAGAACTAGCAGAAGAGTTCGACGGTAAAGCAAAAATCGTTAAAGTTAACACTGACGAAGAGCAAGATATTGCTGTTAAGTACGGTGTACGTTCAATCCCTACTATCATCTTCTTCAAAGATGGTGAGCAAGTAGATACTATGGTTGGTGCAGCGTCTAAAGAGGCATTCGCCGACAAAATCAACTCTTTCCTCTAGGGAAAAGAGCCAGCTTCGGCACATCTTGAACAAAAATCTTGCTCTCCACGTACCTATGTACGCTATCGGCAAGATGTTTTGTCCAACCTGCACCAAATCTGACACTTTTTATAGTGTTAAGTTTGTGTAGTCTTTTTTTAACTTCCTCAACTTTATTCAACCTACAACTTTTTACCCAAACCAACTTCTTATCATCGTTTCACTCGATAATGTCTACTTTTCTTTTTACCCTTTAATCTAACTTATCTAACTAGATTACAAAGAGACTCTTTAGTAGTATATGGGTATTATTTTAGTAGTTGAACCCTATGAATACATCAGACGTTCTCAGCAACAAGAGAGAGATGGTAGTACAAGGCAAAAGTACGCAGGAGCTACTAGTAGCTTCAAGTGCTTTTAACGCAGTAATATCGTCTCTCTCTTGTTGCCCTTCGGGAGGGCTTTACAGAAGCGATCTTGCACAGAAGTTTTCATCGTCGTAGCTTTGGCTATGACTCCAAAAAAGTTCTGCACAATCTCACCTCTGTAAAACCCTCTGAGAATGTCTGATGTACTCATAGGGTTCAATAATAATATCTCTGAATTTCAAGGAATTTTCTATGTTAGATTGTGCAATTATTGGTGGTGGGCCGGCTGGACTTACTGCAGGTCTTTATACTACACGTGGTGGTTTAGCGAATGTGACGATGTTTGAGATGGGTATGCCTGGTGG
>JAJRVE010000175.1 GCA_024277445.1 Campylobacterales bacterium | reverse complement strand
GTTATATTTAATAGAGATTCATTTATCATCTAACATACTTCTAGTTTTATTGGATGCAGATGTCATTAAAAAAGTTTAATATTTTTATTGTTTTGATCTCGTTGAGTATTATGTCCCTTCTCTACATCTACATCGTACAACAACTTGAAACGAGCATCGATGCGCAAGTGAAGCGTAGTGTTCGCTCCACGGCTGTAGAGTTACGTCAACAACTTCTTAACGACTTTAACACCTTGAAGATGCGTTTTGGTCATTACGAAGCGAGTAGCTTAGAGAAACTTCAAAAAGTAGCCAGTGCCATTGATACTGATACTAGCAATGAAACGCTTGTAGAACTTGCCAATATGATCAATGTCAATGTGTATGATGGTCATTATGAAGTCTATGTCATTAACAGTGACAAAGTGGTGAGTTTGAGTACCTCAAAGGGCGATATAGGGCTTGATTTTAAAGCCTATCCTTACTTTTCAAAAGAGTTAGACCAACTCCGCTCTGGTGGCATAGAATACAAGATCTCTGCGCCGACCTTTGATGAATATGCTTTAGATATAGCGCAGTATTACCTTGTCAGTCTGGATGATAGATGGGTGATGATAGGGTTTGTCCTTCCTTTTGGTGAGTATGTCAACTACAAGGTCTCAGAACTACAAGAGACCTTTCACTCTTTAAAAGAACTGGACCTTTACTTACTGACGTATGACAACATCCAACACATTAACAGTACGCCTTCCTCCACTAAAAACCTAACACGTACTATGGCGCAAAAAGATCAATATGCACAGATGATCATGGACGACCTTAGTTTGCAAAAGTCGCAAGTGAGTAGTGTGGTTGAAGTTATAGCCGGAAGTTTTACTCAGAAGAACCTTGAAGTGATACACAGTGAAAACGCACAGACTAGTGTGGTCTACACCTTGGTGGAAAGTAGTTTTGAAGAGACATCAGATGACTTTATGTTGATCTCTAAAGCAGTATTCGATCAGCGTCTTTATCTGGCTGATTATGCTGAACTTAAAAACCTGATGTATATGTTTATTAGCTTTGTCTACCTTTTTATGTTACTTGGCTTTTGGTTAATGTACAAGGCAATCATACAGAAGATAAGTGGCATAGAGAAGCAGATGCATCATGATGAACCGATAGAACTCGAGGGCTTTTTGTTTAGTGAGTTTGATTACTTTTTAAAACGCTATAACAACTTTTTACTACGTTGGAAAGCTGAAGTCAACCGCCTTAATGAGATCACCTTACAAGATGAGCTGACACAGTGTGCTAATCGCCGGTACTTTAACCAGAAGATGAAAGAGCAGATAGACCTTCATCAACGCTACGAACAAGAGTTTTCCATGATCATGTTTGATATTGATGATTTCAAAGCCATTAATGATGCGTATGGGCATACTGAAGGCGACCACGTGCTTAAGAATATGTCAAAAGATGTTCAGGGTCAATTACGTGTGAGTGATGTGTTGTGTCGTATTGGTGGTGAAGAGTTTGCCATTATATTGCCAGAGACCAACCGAAAGAGTGCTGTTTTTGTAGCTGAGAAGATTAGAAAGATGGTTGAAGAACAGAGCTACATTAAAAATGAGACGGTGACCATTAGTCTAGGTGTCGAAAGTTTTAACAAAGGGTATGATTTTAACAGCTTTTATCGTGCAGTAGATACACTGCTCTATAAGTCAAAAGAGGGTGGTAAAAACTGCGTTAATAGCTCTATTCAAAAGAGTTCTTAGTATAATCTCGATTCTAAAATTCTATATATTCTAGCTTTGAGGTAAGACAATCAAAAAACTGCCATCATCTTTTATGACAACACTGTTCACACCGCTCAAAGAGATAATTATTATTTTAGCTATCTATCTCTTAGGTGAAGTTACGGTTTACTTGCTTGATAGTACCTTTCCTGGCAGTGTTGTGGGCATGCTCTTTTTACTTGGTGCGCTCCATCTAAAATGGATCAAGGTAGATGATATACGCCTTGTATCTTCAACACTCTTAGCCTATATGCCACTCTTTTTTATCCCTGCAGGGGTGAGTGTGATGACGACCTATACCTTGATGGATGGATTTTACTGGCAGATCATACTGATCACCATGTTTGCAACACTGATCGTTATGGTTGTGACGGCAAAAAGTGTACAGTTTTTTATACAAAGAGCATCCTAATGATGGTAAATGTATTTTCTTCACCGCTGTTTGGCATAAGTGTGACCTTTATCGTTGGCATCTTTGGACTCTATGTTAAGCGTAAGGTTGCAAGTAGCCTTTTTAATCCTATGCTTTTTAGTATGCTCGTTATTATTGGACTACTTGTTGGGTTTGACATACCGTATGCAGACTTCAAGGTTGGGGGAGACTACATCATGCAGATGTTAGGTCCTATTACTGTTGTACTTGCTGTTCCGCTCTATCAACACCATGACAAACTAAAGAAGCATGCTTTAGCAGTACTCTTAGGTATTATACTAGGGGCACTAACAGCGCTGGTAAGTGTTTATCTCCTTTCTATGGCTGCTAGTCTGGACATGACACTGATAAAGTCACTTCTACCACGCTCGGTCACAACTCCCATCGGTATCGCTTCCTCAGAGATGATAGGTGGTTTAGTAGGATTAACCATCGTCTCTATTGTCATAACGGGAACCTTTGGTGCTATCATCGCCGATAGCGTCTATAAACGCTTTAAGATAACCGACCCCATTGCCAAGGGTGTAGCACTAGGAACGAGTGCTCACGCCATCGGAACAGGCAAGGCCTTTGAGTATGGAACCTTAGAGGGTGCGATGAGTGGTTTGAGTATTGCTATTGCGGGAGTTGCTACTATAATGTGGTTATTACTGTTCCAATTATTAGGATTTATATGATGAATGAAGTTGTTTTAGAAGATGTGACATATGCGCCATCAAAAGTGGTCTGTATTGGTAGGAATTATGTTGAGCATATAGAAGAGTTGAACAATGAGGTTCCAGAGTCTATGGTCGTTTTTAACAAGCCAAACTCTGCCATCACGAACACCTTGTATTACATCAGTGAAGATTGTCGTTATGAAGCGGAGATCTGTTTTCTTATTAAAGCAGGGAAGATAGATGGCGTAGGAGTAGGCTTAGATCTCACTAAGGCAGACATTCAAAACTATCTTAAGTCCAAAGGTTTGCCGTGGGAGCGTGCTAAAGGGTTTGATGGCTCAGCAGTGCTTAGTGACTTTGTTGTGCTAGATGAGCCTTTAGAAACGCTCCACTTAACGCTTCATATCAATGGCAAGCTTATACAGTTCGCCAACTACGACCTTATGATCTACAAACCAGAACCG
>JAJRVE010000174.1 GCA_024277445.1 Campylobacterales bacterium | reverse complement strand
TTTCAAAAACATCTCAACTTCGCCTAGGTTGTTGGGGCCACCCATGTTAAGTAAGATTATCGCTTCTTTCACCCTTGTTCCTTTTCTTCAATCAGTTCTTTACGCCGTCATTCCTGCGAAGGCGGGAATCCACAAGTATTAACTTTCAAGCAATTCCAATTCGTTGATTTACCCGAGGGCATTTCCTTTGGTCCCTGCCTTCGCAGGAATGACAATTTTTTTAGATTACTTGTTCAATATAACCGCAATCTTTTCAATGACTTCATCACTAAAGAGTAATTGTGCGTGATTATAACCATGATACTCTTTATACTCCATCAACCACACTTCTTTTGCCTTGTCTCTCAGCTTGCGTGGTTGTTTGATGGGAACGAAACCATCATCGACTGTGACATACATGAAAAAGGGAAGATCCACATTACCTATCTCTTTAATGGTCGCAAAACGGTGCTTGACCACAAAGTCAGGAACAGGAAGCTTTTTAGCACGTGAAAGTGCCGGTACTGACTCAAAGGCTGCTACAAGTATGAGATATTTAGGTTTTCGTCTCACCGCGGTATGAACAGCGATATTGGAACCAAGACTATACCCAAGGAGTACAGGAACGCCAAAGTGCTCTGCAACATAATCATACATCTTCAATGCATCACCATGATAGGCAGCTTCACTCGGTTCTCCGCCACTCACACCATAACCACGGTAATTAAAAGAGACTATCCGTGTCTTCGGATAATGCAGCGAGAACTTAGCGATCAAGGTGACACTGTCTTGTTCGCGCCCACCAAAGTAGAGCATGGTGGTCTTGGCGTTCTCTTTAGGTTCATAAACGATCCCCTCTAAGACAACACCCTTTTCTACCTGTAATTCAAGTGCTCTGTAAAGTTCAGGATACGCTTTAAAAAGGCCGCGACGTTTGTGATGGTAAGGGGTGAAGATGATCTTGTGTTGTAACAGATAGACCAAGAGGCTTGGGATCACAAAAAGAAGGATTAACCCGAGGATGATGAGTTCAGTGATCAATGTTTCACCATATCATACAGTCTATTTACCGTCACTCCTGCGAAGGCAGGGGTCCACGAACACAAACACTCAAGCAATATTAACTCGTGGATTCCTGCCTTCGCAGGAATGACGTGTTGGAAATATTCTCTCAAGCACAACTTTAGCATGACTACCCTTGCCTCTTTGCCCAACGTCTAAAGAAACGTGTGGGTGTCAGATCACTATCTAATGCACCTTGTCCAAGTATATGTTCACTTAACTGTTTCGCCAACAGAGGTGCCAAGACAAAGCCATAACCCCCCGTCCCATTGATCATATAGAGTTCAGGGAAGTAGCTAAAGCACTCATCATCTATCTGTTTAATCTTTGAGACCTTAAAGTCTTCATCCATCGTCTTTTCAGCGTCAACTACCTTACCGACAATAGGCAGATAGTCATTACTTCCAGAACGTAGTCCCACATAGTCTTTAAGGACTTCAACATCCTCAAGATTGACACTTTTAGCCGCCTTTTCCAAAAGCTCCTTGTGCCCTGCTTCTAGGTCATAGACCTCATCACCAAAAGGATTGAAGTGAAGGTTATGTGTCGCACCTATCGCCAGAGTTCCCTCTGCTGATGAGGGCGAGATAGAGAGATGATGATGAATGCTGTACGGAACCTTAGTACTTGTCTTAACATCAATGCGATGTCCCCAAACACGGCGAAGCTCCAAGTACGGCATTTTAACCACGATGTCATACGAGCCCGTTGCTAAGATGACACGTTTGGCTTTAATGTCACCTACCTGCCAAAGGCCATCTTTAAACGAGAGTTCATCAACTTTAGCACGACTCAGCTCTATACCTTCAGCCAAAGCCTGACACATCACCTGAGCATCCACCACACCACCCTTCTCTAATACAAGCGAGGCAGACGCTTTGGCGTATGGTGTCAAGATGGATTTAACTTCACTGGTATCGGTACTGTAATCAAGTGTGGTTGTCTCTTTAAAGGCATTGAGACGTGCTTCATTCTCATCAGAGTTCGCGATCTGTAGAAGTTTAGCGATCTGTATCTGCTCGGGGAAGTTTTTTGTATAGAAATCTAAAGAGAACAAGTATGCCTCTTCAAGTAGCTCTTTAAGTCTTCCGCCCTTAGTAAACTTGGGAGAGATAAAAGCACCCGCAGCACCAGAGCCACCCGCAGCAATACCTTCTTGGTCTATCAATATAACGTTTTGGTTGGCTTGAGAAAGGAAATAGGCAGAGGTGCAACCATTGATGCCTGCACCTATTATGACAGTGTCAAAAATTTTTAATGTTTGATTGTGGATATTGGAAGAAGAGGCAGTTAAATGTTCTTTGCTCTTCCTATTTTCCATTCCCCATTGTCCATTTTCCAACAGCCAAGCTGTTAAATTGAGATCTCTTTGATGTCCGCAATATCAAAAATCGCTTTATAAACAGTACCAACCAATGCTTTACGGTTAGTTTTAACTGCTTCATCATCTGCATTGACCATTACCTTCTCAAAGAAGTCATCAAGCTGTGGTTTTAGACTAAAGAGCGCATCTAACTGCTCTGTATAAGAGGCATACTCTTTATCATTTATTGCAGTGTAAGCATTAAAGAGTGCAACTTCAGCCTTCTCTTCAAAAAGTTCACTGTTGATGATAGGCAAGTTATTAAGATCAACATCTTTAGTAATGTTAGCCACACGTTTAAAGGTAGAGAAAACAGTTGTAAACTCACTACTTTCAGCGATGGTAGCAACAGCAGTGATTTTGGCATCAATAGCACGTAGTTCACGTTCACCCGTCGAAAGAACAGCTTGTACAATCGAAGCATTGATACCGCTTGCTCTATAGTACTGGTTTAGACGCTCTAAGAAGAAGGCTTCTAGCTTCTCAAAGTCGATTTCGTTGTATTTGGCACCGAGTTCTTTGAGTGTTTTAACAATATCAAAGTCAAAACCATGTTCTTTGGTAATACGGATCATACCGTTGACCGCACGACGAAGGGCAAATGGATCACGAGAACCTGTTGGAATCTGGTTGATACTAAAGAGTCCTAACAAGGTGTCAAGTTTAATACTGAGTGCCACAATAGCACTTAGCTTAGTCGATGGCACAGGAGAGTCCTCACCTTCTGGCAGGTACTGCTCTTTAATGGCAAGGGCTACTTCAGGCTCTTCACCGAGTGCCTTGGCATAGTAATAACCCATCAACCCTTGAAGTTCTGTAAACTCATAAACCATCTCACTCATCAAGTCTGCTTTGGCTAAAGCAACAGAACGTTGTAACAACTCTTGGTTAGCT
>JAJRVE010000173.1 GCA_024277445.1 Campylobacterales bacterium | reverse complement strand
TCGGGCCACACCAAAATGACATTGAGGCACACACCCACCACAAGCCAGAGTCGAAAGGTTCTCTATGTGTTGAGTGTCATATGCCGAAAACAGGTCGCCACACAGGTAAGTCACCGATAACGGTACGAAGCCACCTCTTTGGTTTCATCACGCCAGACCAGACGACTAACTATAACATGCCACCTGAGACGAACGCTTGTTTCGCCTGTCATGCCAAAGATCGTGATATGCATACCCTTCAAGATGATCTTGAGAAGTGGGGCATGGTCAGTTGGGACAAACGCTAAGCAGCTGATGCTAGCTTAGAAGTTATAGACCAACTCTGCATAGACTCTGTCGTTGTTTTCGATGGCGTTAAAGAAAGGGATGACACCATCTCCACCTAGATAATCAACAAGCCCACCATTAACACTCAGTGAATCGTTGAGTTTATAGTCCATCCAAACACGCTGGAACCCACCATCTTCAAAACTAAAGTTACTGCTACCAAACATCGAGATGAGGTAGTTTACAGTAGCGTTGTCATGGTCGAAGGTGTATGAGGCACGAACGGCTGCTTGGATGGTGTCTTCTCTTACGTAATCAGGGAATCCAGCAGGTAACGTATTTTGCAACATGATTTCTTCATAGTCAAAGATATGTCTGTCGGCTAATTCTAAGGAGAGTACAGTTTTACTAAAACCACTGTAGTCAATCCCAAGTAGTGCATCGAGACGATTTTTGTTGTCTTCAACACTGCGATAGTCTAGATCCATTAAATAAGCTGCTTCAGCTTTATAAAGCCATGATCCACTAACAATGTTTGTAGCAGCACCAACCATATAGATCTTATCAAAAGTTCTAAGTTTTGTGCCATCATCTTGTGGCGTCATACCAAAACGATCATTTAGAACATTTGCAGCGTACCAAGATAGATCCCACCCTTCATAACGTCCATCAAGAGAGAGCGCGTATTGCGTGTTTTCTAAGTTCCAATTTGGCTCATAACGATCTGGATATATTGAATCAGGTGCAGCAGGACCGAATGGAGTTTTCCCAAATCCATCTCGAGGACGGTAATCACTACCAAATGGTGCTTCTATTTGTAGACGAGGTTCATGAATTATCATAGCTGAGAGCCCATAGTCGCCGAAGTAGTAATCTAATTTAGTCATGGTCTCACGCAGACGAAGGTCCTTTATATCCACCATGCCCGGCTCACGATTGTCGAGTGGGTTGATGACATCGGTGATACGAATAGAGTCTGACTTACCCCAGATGACGATCTGCCGACCGATTTTGATGTCAACTGAATCACTCAAAGTACCTTGGATGTAGGCATCTTTAATGTCATAGAAATACTCATAGGTGTCGAGTACATCTTGTGTGTAGTTACTACGCCCATGAATGGCCCAAGAAGCATCATACCACCCCATGATCTCTATGCGTGACTTCCAATTCTCTGAGTGGCGCATGTCAAGGGCTAGGTTGAGTTTAGTTCTTGCGCGGGAGAGCCCGCTAAAATCCATCTCTTTATCACCAGGTGCTGCGACTAAAGGCCCATTTTGTGCATAGTTATAAGCCCCTAAAAAGCTGAGGCTACCACTAAAGTCATACCAGTCACTTTCACTCTCTTCTTCAGTAGTACTTACGTCAACCGACTCATCATTAAAACCAGAAAGAGCATCTTCATCGAGGTCTGATGGCGCGTCATCGAAACCGCTTAAGGCCTCTTCATCAAGAGCCGTTTCGGAAGTGGGTTCATCAAAACCACCCATCGCATCATCAAGATCATCGGCGATGGAGAGGGTGCTTGTTAAGAGTAAGGTAGCTAAAACAAAAGAGAGCGCACGCATTTAGATACCTTTTTCTATCTGTCTAACCGTAAAGAAGTTGTCGCTGAGGTCTTGGTTGAACTTGACATCGTTAAACTTCAAAACAGTAGTATGTAGGGTCTGCTTGCCCTTTTTAGTCTTCATCTCGATCTCAGTTGCTACCCAGATACCATCGATCTTCTCTAGTTTTTTAACATCCATATACTTCTTTTTGCCACCATCGACCATAAAGTGTAGAGCGCGAATAACGACGAAGTTGTCTTGACGTACAAACATGTAAGACTTCTTGTAGCCTGTCTCATCGATGGTAATCTGCTTTTTAGGAACAGACTCAATAATCCAAACCTTATGCTTACCAACCTTAGACTCTTTTACCAGTTTGTAGTTGTAATCTTCGATGGTACGGCTTGTCATGTCAGAGTACGTAAAGTCAGAGCCCATAAACGAAGCACTTTTATCACTTGAGGCAATACGCTTTGTCTTTTTAAGTGCTGGCAGATAAAGCCACTGATCATCATCTTTGGCACCATCATCATAGTCATAGGTTAAAAAAGCGGTGTTTTTAACATCGCTTGGACTCAAGAAGAAGATAGCTGAGTAGATATCTTCACCCTTGTCTTTTGCGTACTTTTTCATGTCGCGAACACGTTTAGAACCATGTTTGTCGATGAGTATCATCTTCATAGTAGCGACACCATTGTCACCATCATCACGGGTATCGACTTTGTTAACGATCTCGTCAACGCTAAGGCTTGCGAACAGGGCAGCTTGTGCTAGTGCTAGTAGTAGTAATTTTTTCATCATAATGTCTCCTTGTGACCTTTATAGAGTAGTTTCATCAGTGCTGGGGCAAGAACAAGGTCTGCTGCCAAGGCAACAATGATCGCTGTTCCGGCAAGTAGCCCGAAGTTAAAGAGGTTGGCCATAGAGGCGAAGAGGTAAACGTAAAACCCGATACTAAGAACGATGGTGGTGATGAGCATCGCACGTCCACTACCGGTTAAGGTAAGACGTACTGCCTCATCAACACATTTTCCTTCATCATAGTAGCGTCTGAAGTTGTGCATAAAGTGGACGTTATCATCCACGGCCAGACCAAGAACGATGGTACCGACAAGCATGGTAAAGAGATCAAACGGTATGTTAAAGATGACCATAAAGGCGATAACAAAGAAGACCGGAAAGAGGTTGGGGATCATACTGATGAGACCGAGTTTGATGTTACCAAGTAAGAGCATCATCATAAATGCGATGAGGACAATGGCAATGGCGTAACTTTGACCTGCACTGGTGATGGCTGCTGTAATGGTGTCAGCAAGCAGTGGGATCATCCCTGTCAGTTGTACTTCAACACCGGCAGGAAGAGTCTTCTCAAGATGAACTTGAAGCTCTTGTAACATACCATGGTACTCTACAGAGTCGACCCAAGGCATCTTCATGGTAATACGTGCTTTAGAGAACTGTGAGTCTACAAAGTCCTCCAAGTCATCACTTCCGCTGTTCTCAAAGAGCAAGATCTCCTGAGCGATAAGGTTAGGGTCCTCAGCGATGGCGTAATACTCAGGGTTGTTGGCATGGAGTGCCTTGTGGATCTCTTTCATGACATCTACAATACTCACGACCTTACCAACGAAGTAGGTGTCTGTAGAGATAGTCTCAGCATACTTCGCTGTCTCTTCGATGCTCTTTAGCAGTTCATAATCATAAAGACCGTTCTCTTTTTTAGTATCGATGATCAGTTCAAGTGAGATCGTACCACGCATCTCTTTGTCGATCTGTTCCGTGGCAGTACGTGCTTCGTTAGTTTCAGGTAACCAGGTTAGTGGGTTGTGTGAGTACTTCATCTGTGTTGCAAGTGCGATCGTAATCGCCATTAAGATTAGCGAACTCACTACGATCGGTTTTGCTCTACGTTGCGAGAAGGCTGCGATCTTCTCTAAGAGACGGTGCAGATAATCCTCATGATCTTCACTTACAAAAGGCTTACGTTTGATCGGGAAGATAGCAATAAGAACAGGTAAAAGTACCATACTAACGATTAAGGCGATGATAACACCTGCCGCACCGTAGATACCCAAGTCAGAGACAGGCGCTACCTTAGAGACGGCAAATGAACCAATACCGGCGGCAGTGGTCAGTGAGGTCATGATGATCGCTAGTCCAGAGTGGTGGAGGGTATAGGCGATGGACTCTGCTTTGTTGCCATATTTGTCGTAGTGGTGAAAGAAGATCGCCATGATGTGGATCGAGGTTCCGACACCAACTGCCAAGATAAACGAAGGTAAGATCTGTGTTGGGATCTTGATCGGTGTACCAAAGTAGGCCATCAGACCAACGGTGCTTAAAACCGACAAGATAACCGCTAGTAGTGGGAAGATCACACCCGAAACACGTCTAAAGAGTAGGCTTAACAAGATGATGATCGTCAGGATGATAAGACCATTAAACTTTTTAATATCTTTTTGCATAGAGCTTTTAAGCGTCTCCGTCACACTCGGACTACCCGCGATCTGGATCTGAAACTCATCACTGTTATACTCAGCAACGATATCACGAACCTTATGAACCATCTCTGCCATCTCTTGGTCTGAGATGAACTCCTGCTCTTCAGCACGATCATTGCTCTCGTCCATATCATCGAAACCATCAAGCTCGTCTGTTGACTCTTCTACCCCTATAGAAGTGTAAGTATTGGCTTCTAAGACGATGACGGTAAAGGTACCATCACTGTTTAGCAGTAGGTCCTTGTACATGGGGTTAGCAAAGGCGAGTACTTTTTTGCTCTCTAGCTCTTCTTGCGTCTGTGGAAAGGTCTCAAAAAGGTCTTCTACTAAGAGTGAGTCCTCATCACCCGTCGTGTTACGTGCATTAATCAGCGAGGTAATGTCATTGAGGTAAGGAACTTCCGTTTTAAGAGCATTGTGAAGTTCTTGAAGTTTGGTAAGGTTCTTAAGCTCAAAGATACCATCACTTTTTATGGCAACAACGATCTTCTCGTCATGACCAAACTGGTTTTGGAACTGATCATAGCGTACACGCACGGGGTCGTCATCGCGTAAAAATCCTTCAGTAGTGGTGTCGAGCGTGATCTTAGGGACATTAACAATCATTGCCATCAAGATAGCGATCATCGCAACAAGCACGAGATACTTGTGCTTGTTGATACCCTCTCCGACTTTATAGAGCCAGTTGTCTACGGCTTTTGTAGCTCTTTTCATGCTACTCCTTACAGTGCTTTATTGGTGCTGTAATAGTACTGTATGCGTATTAGCGTAATATTAAGAGTAGGGTAAAAAGGGTTGGTAGGTCAGAAGATTTCGCTTAGTAGGAACTAAAGGTGGTACTTAGCCTTAGACCATAAATGCCATTGTTCGCAATAGGTTTAATGTTGACTCCCTTAGTATAAGCATCGGTAAAAATATAACTACTGACAGCACCTATCGCTGCGCCAGCGATGACGTCACGCGTATAGTGATGATCACTGTAGACACGACTCCACGCGACAAAGGTAGCAACAGCATAGGCCGGAACACCATACTCCCAACCATAACGTAGCTGCAAGAAGGTAGCCGAAGAGAAGGCAGAAGAGGTGTGTCCTGAAGGAAAAGAGCGACTGTTTTCGCCATTAGGACGTTCAGCATCGATACTGTACTTAAGGGTAAAGGTGACTGCCATGGTGGTGGCAAGAGACTCGGTAAACTGTACCGCCCCTGTGCCATCGCCTTCGTATAAGGTCTTAGCATAGGTAGCGGTTGGCAGGAGTAGGACAAGGACGTCACCTGCCGTTGCCATATTCTCTTGCGTGTCTGCATGTAAAGATAAGGTTGATAATAGTAAAAGAGATATAAGATGTTTTAAACGATACATGAAAGTAATATACAGTAGATATTCTTTTAGAAAGGCTCCTTGTCAAAAAATGAAATTAAAAATGACAAGGAAATTATAGGATTGTTTACGGGTTACAAAGCCGTAAGAAAATGAAAATGTTACTAGCATTACATGTACTAGCTTACAAAAGAAAGACAAGTCAGAGTGGAGTGAGTCTCTTTCTTGCTTTCGTAGTAACAGTTTAAAAAAATAAAGTGTGGAAATAGTGTGGAAAAAAGGAAATTTACATCAAAATAGTGCAAATTTCCTAAAAAGAGGGTCTATTTGAACTCGACACCTTCATATCTATCATAGATCCACTCACCAACGGCTTGACGTTCTGCGTCACTGAGTTGTGGTTGTGCTGGCATGACACCGAAGTGATCAACAGCACCAGCGTTACACATAAAGTAATCTAACGATGGATTCTTGATGTACTCTTTGATAAAAGCGATCGTCACAAAACGATGCACCTCGTCATCATCGCCTTTAATGATGATGGTGTCTTTGAGTTGACGAGAGACCTCGATCATCGGAGGTGCTTTGAGTTTGTTAAAGGTCTTGAGCGTTTCAGCCTTGGTGATCATCTCAACATGACAAGCCGCACAGGTGTTCTTGTAGACATCATAGCCATCTACCGCAAAGAGCGAAGTGCCTAAAAAAAGTAGGGGTAAAAGTAATTTCATCGTCTGTTCCTTATGTATTGGTAGTTATATAGTAGTATCTCTGTGTTAAGAGAATGTTAAAAGCTACTGCACCGCATGGCGTACAAGAGTATCAACCTCTTTCATCTGTTTGTCATCCCAATCACCAGCATGTTGGTAGATGACCTTGCCCTCTTGGTCGATAATCAGCGTGTTATACTCATCATCAGGCAAACCCCACCCTTTAACCAAAACCGACTGTGCATCAAGGATATAGGTACGTTTAGGGTAACTGTCCACCTTACTTTTCATCATCTTTTTGATGATAGCATCAGGCTTCCAAGTCGCGTTGAGGTTGATGATGACCAAAACCTGAAACTTACTGAAGTCAAGCTCTTTCTCAAATCCTTCGATAGTAGGCTTAAAGAGCTCTCCCTTACTCTTCTCATCAGGATCTACATACATCAACATGGTTGTTTTTCCTTTTAACATATCAGAGCTCCAACTACTCCCATCATAATAACCACCATTATCGCCCTCTAGAACAAGCGTAGGAAGTGGTTTTGTTGTGTCAACTTCAGCGAAAAGTGAAGCAAAGAGGAGTGGAAGTAGTAGCAGTAATTTTTTCATAGCATGACCTTTTAAGTGTTGTATAAAGAGATGATAGTAGTTTAGTGTTAAGTCAATGTTAACTGCGAAGTAGTTTTGAATAGTGCGTAAAAAGTGGTTGGTGGAGCATAGCGGGATCGAACCGCTGACCTCTTCGCTGCCAGCGAAGCGCTCTCCCAGCTGAGCTAATGCCCCACAGATGAGAAGTGAGAATTATACTTTAAGAGTATTGAAATACTCTTAAAGGTGTGTGTGTGATGGTCTTGGTTACTTGTCTGCTTCTAGCTTGATCTCTGGACGGTCAAGTACACATTGCTCGAGGTAGATGAATTGGTAGTCTTTTGGGTACTTTATTTTGAACAAAATAGAGTAGAAGATTGGTACGATACCTAGTGTTAGTATAGTTGCAAAACCGAGTCCGAAGATGATGGCGATGGCCATAGGTTGCCAGAGTGCGCCACCGGCGAACCATAGTGGTAATAGACCACCGATGGTTGTCATGGTAGTAAGCATGATGGGGCGCATACGACGTTGTGCTGCTTCGATGATGGCATCTTGAGGGGCTAGCTTGGTGACGTCAAGTTCGTACTCTATCCGCTCTATGAGGATGATGGCGTTGTTGATAACAATACCCGTGAGTGAGATGACACCAAGGTAGGTCATAAAGCCGAAGTATGACTGCGTGATGAGTAGACCAAAGACAACACCGATGATCGCTAGTGGAATGGTCATAAGGATCAAACCGGTACGACGCAGGGAGTTAAACTGTGTCATGAGTAAGATCAAGATAACCATCGCGGCGATCGGGAACTTGGCAGAAACTGCGCTCTGTGCTAAGTCCGAACTCTCGATCTCTCCACCATAGGCATAGCTATAGCCCATAGAAGCATTCTCTTTTGTGATGAATGGATCAAGCTCTTTTTTGATGTCAAAGGCAGTTACCCCTGCTAAGAGGTCTGAACTAACCGTAATGGTATGAAGACCATCACGACGGATGATCTTAGGTGGCTTCCACAAGATATCAATGTCTGCCACCTGTGTTAGTGGTACAGACTTACCTGTTTGGGGTATGAAGACCAAGGTACTCTCCAGCATGGCAAGGTCGGAGGTAAGGTCATGGTTAGAGCGTAGGACTATAGGGATGACCTTGTTGTCTGTACGGTACTGGGTGATCTCACGACCACTCAAGGCTGTCTGTAGCGAGTTGGCGATGTCACTGTAACTAACACCTGCGTGGTGAGCAAGGGCAGGGTTGATGTTAACCACTAGCTTCTCGCTCCACTTGTTCCAGTCATCACTGATAGACTTGGTGCCGTAGATCTCACTAAGCTTGACCTTTAGTGCATCGGCACGTTCGCGTAAGATCTTGTTATCGTGACCACTGATACGGATCTGTATCGGGGTGGTGACAGGAGGTCCATTGTCGAGTTTTCTAACGCTAACATCGGCTGTGGAGAAGTGGTTGAAACCAAACTCTTCGATCTGTGGTTGTAACTTTAAATAGGCATCAATAGAGGTAGCATTGATGAGGATCTCAGCATACTCAGGAGCATCACCAACAGGGGTGTTGTTGATCCAGAAACGTGGACTACCCTTACCGATGAAAGAGGTGTAGTTGTCGATAAGGTCGGGAGTCTTTTGATCAAGATAAAGCTCCATCTCTTTTACCGTTTTACGTGTCTCTTCGATGTCACTTCCTAATGGTAGGTTAATTCGAACGAGTAGGGTAGGTTGGTCTGCTGGCGGGAAGAAGATCTTTGGTACATAGTTAAAGAGTATTAGTGCGGTGATAAAGATACCTGCAATTCCTGCAACAGAGATAGAACGGTACTTTAACGAGAGGGTCAAGAGCCCTTTAAAACTGTTACATAGTGGGTTGTTGTAGGTGAATTTAGGCTCATTTTCACGACGTAAAAAGAGGTAGGTCATCATCGGTGTTAGTGTGAGTGAAAGTACCCATGAACTGATAAGGGTGATGCTCACAACCTCGAAAAGGGCGCTGGTATATTCACTCGCCGTTGACTCAGCTAAGTAGATCGGTAAAAAGGCTGCAGCGGTGGTGAGTGATGAGGTCAAAAGGGAGATACGAAGCTCGTTAACCGCTCCGATGGAAGCGTCAAGAGGAGAAGCCCCTTCATCCATCTTCACAATCACGGATTCACTAATTACAATGGCGTTATCCACCAGAAGTCCCAGTGAGATGATGAGCGCCGCAAGCGATACTTGGTTCAGCCCGATATTAAACTGCCACATAAAGAAAAATGAGGTAGCAATAGCGGTTGGGATAATGGTTGCTACGATCAGTCCCGTACGCCAGCCAAGTGTGGCGAACATGACCGCGATAACGATAATGATCGACATAATGAGTGAGTTCATGAAGTCTGAGATGATGGTCTCGACAAGCTTTGGCTCATCAAAGGCGAGGCGAAATTCGACACCGATAGGGTATTGACTCTCAAGGTAGGCGATCTTTTCCTTAACCGCTTCTCCGAGTTCGATGATGTTGCTTCCTTCACTTAACGAGATAGCAAGCACCAGCGACTGCTCACCGTTGGCACGGGTCATTGGGTCAGAAGGTTCACTATAGCCTGGGCGGATGTTGACAATGTCCTCAAGGTAAAGAACACTCTTTTTACCCTTGATCGGAACGATGGTCTTACCTAACTCAGCGAGGGAGTTTAGGTTACCGGTAGGTTCAAGGATCAGTCGCTGTGGTCCGATGGTGACAGAACCACCGGGGGTGATGATGTTTCGCTTACGAATAATCTCACCCAGTTCATCAGGAGAGATACCGACTTCGGCCAGTTTAGCGTTAGAGAACTCTATGTAGATGTACTCTTTTTGTTTTCCTAAGATGTCGACTTGACCAATACTCTTAATATCGAGCATCTCTTCTTTAACTTGGTTAGCAATGGCCTCAAGTTCGGAGTAACTATACCCCTCTCCTACCACCGTGACTAGGGTTCCAAAGGTCTCACTGTAGCTGTCGTTTAAAAAGGGCTTAGCAGCCTCTTGAGGAAGTTGTACCTGGTCGATCTTTTTACGGATCTCATCCCAGATGGGCGTCATCTCTTTGTAGCGTTCTTGGATGTAGACATAGATGGTCGAGATGCCATTTTTAGAGACAGATTTGATGTGGTCTATCTGCTCGATTTGACGGATCTTACGCTCTAGTGGTATGGTGACTAAGGACTCGATACGTTCCGGTGTTGCTCCTGGAAACTGGGTAACAACAACAGCGGTTCTAATAACAAAAGAGGGGTCTTTTGCACGAGGCATATCAAAATAAGCAAAGATACCACCAACAAAGAAAAAGAGTATCAGCGCAATACTGATACGGTTTTTACTAATCGCCGTTTCGGTAATACAATTTTTCACTATCGTACTCTAACTTTTTGGTTGACGTGAACACGACTCATACCGGCTGTGAGTATTTTCATGTTCTCTTTTGCACCTGCTGTCAAGATGATACCGTTACCTGTTAGTGAGCCACGAGAGACGTCTTGACGACGAATAATCCCGATGTCGTCTTCAAGATCTTCGACGACATAGATGTAAAATGACTCTTCATCTTCCATCAGTGCATGTACAGGGATAACAAAACTCTTGTTCTTGTTCTCTTTACCGATGGAGAAGGTGACTGAAGCCGCCATACCTGGGTGGATTCTCTTAGATGGTTTGATGATACGAACGGTAATAGGGAAGGTAGTTGTACGCATACTAGAGGTGTGACTAACCTCGGTGATGCGGGCATTAAAACTTTTGTTCTTAATGTCATCGAAGGTTACTTTAGTAAGCTGACCAACCTTAATCGCATCGATCATCGAACCTGGAACAGAGATAGGAACCTCGATGTTCTTAGTCGACGAGATGGTCGCAATATTTGTCGCTGCTGTGACGTTTTCACCCTTACGCACGTGGATCTCTGAGACAGAACCATTTAGAGGGGCCTTGAGTTTGGTGTAACTTAGCTCCAACTGTGCTTGTTCAAGACGTGTTTGCATGGCACGACGGTTTGCTTTTGCTGAGTCATAGGCAGTTCTTGCACTATCAAGGTCACTAAGGGATGAACTACGGTTGACATAGAGCTTTTGAACACGGTTATAGCGAGCTCTAGCATGTTCTAGTTCCGAAGCTGTCTGTTTAAGGGATGCACGGACTTCAGCTACTTTGAGTTTAAAGTAAGCGTCGTCTAGCTCAGCTACGAGTGAGCCTTTTTTAACAAACTGACCTGGTTTTACCTTGACCGACTTCAAACGACCGGAGACGTTAAAACTTAAGCGAGCAGCAACGTCAGAACGGGCAATACCGTTAAAGGTGTGAGAGGAGATGGCATTCGCCGCTTTTAGTGTCATGGTTCGTACTGGACGAAGTTGTTGCTCTTTTTTCTCGTCAGAACAGGCACTAAAGGTAAGGGCGATTGCCCCTGTGATAACAGTTGTTATCAGTAAGTTTTTAATTTTCATCGTTTGTTACTCCATCTTCAAATTCTTGGATCTTGTTACCCCATTGCTCGCGATCATCATCATCAATGTTAAAGTTAACCTGACCGATGTTTCGCTGTAGACGGATAAGGTCTGTCATGAAACCATAACGGGTATCATTTTCCACAAGTGCGGCTTTGAGCGTGTTGTTCTGCGCATCAAGCAGGTTGATGATGCTTCCATTTCCCTGCTGGTAGATAGCGGTCATATGCTCAAGGTTTTTGTTCGCTGCGATATAGGCATCATGAGAGAGGTCGATAGACAGATAGGCCGCTTTCGCTTGGTAGAGGGCATTACGAATGTCACGTTCAACATTGTTTTCAACATTTTGTTGTTGTGACTTGGCCGTTAAAAGAGCAGCCTTTGCTGACTCGCGTTCGGCGGTTTGGTAACCACCAGTGTAAAGAGGCAAGGTTGCTACAATACCAACTTCGTATTCAAGTCTTCCTAAATCATCAAGATTTTCAACAACAGCTACTTGAGTTGGATTTGGATCAAACCCAGGAGCTTGTGCTTCATTTTTTAAAAACTTGTAACGTGCACCTGCTTGAAAATAAACATCAGGACTATAGAGTGAAGCATCACTCGCTTCAGCAACAAGACTCTTTGCTTTTTCCAGTGAAGCAAATTGTTGGATTTGAGGAGAGTTCTTACGCCCTTCTAAAACTAAGAACTCTTCAAACACTGCAAAACCTGCGGGGTTTTCAAAATAGTCACGGATCTTTTTGTCATGAGTTAGAAAAACAGGGTCTTCCATAGTCACTTTTTCAAAGTTAAGTGGTAGTTTTTGGGGAAGATTCAAAAGAGCGTTAAGCGTAAACTGCGTTCTTTGGATGAGTGCATGGGTAAAGAGAACATCTTTTTTGTCATTAGCGATCTTAGACTCCCAACGGTAGATATCGGTTTGGTTACCAATACCGATATCTTGCTTGGTGATAGCAGAACGGAGGTTACTTTTAGAGAGCTCAAGGTTACTCTTTTGTAGTTCAAGACGGTTTTTAAACTGAAGGATTTTTAAGTAAAGAAGCGATGCTTGTTTAGCGATCTCAAGCTTTGCATGGTCTATCTCGTTTTCTGTAGCGTTCATAAACTCTTTGTTGATGCTAATGTTGGCATAAGCATTTTGGTTATAAAGGCTTTGACGAAGGGTTAGTTCACCGTTTACTTCATTTTTTTGCATTAAGCCAAGACTTTTGACAACACGACCATCGTCGATCTGTTTTCCCTCTAACTTAAAGTTGATCTGAGGGTAGAAGTTAGCATCTGCCATCGCAACATTCTGAGAGGTGACTTCGAGCTGCTGTTCTGCTTGCATGATACTAAGGTTGTATCCTACCGCACGATCCATGATCTCTTCGATGGAGAAGTAGTGACTGTCGGTGTCATCCGCATCCAAGATGGTTGAACGCGAGATAAGATCCCAACTTGGGATAAAGCCTACATCATTAGCCGTTTGTGAGTTTAATGAGAGGGATGGATAAGGCTTGAAACTAACAGATAGACGCGATGCTTTCATACCTAGTGAGATCTGCTGGACTTGTAGTGCGATCTGACGGATAAGACGTTTGTTGTCTGAGGCAGGTACGTTACCAAAGAGTGCGCCGAGTTCAACATCGTCACGGCCGATGGCAGAAAACGATGGTAGCTCTTTCAGACGTAGCTCTGAGTAGAGGTTACGACGTTCTTCATCGTTTTTCTGAAAAAGTGGGGTAACGTAGATGAAGTCAACGTCGTCATCAATAGCATCAATGATCTTGTTAAGGTCGGCGTAGGCTGGGATGATCTGTGTTTTGATGCCTTGCTTTTGAAAGGAGTCTTTGATGTACTTAACGATGTGTGGCGCATTGTTGTAGAGGTTTTCGTTGATGATAACGCCTACTTTTTCCATCGGCATGATCTCTTTGATGACTTGTATGTCGTCTTTGATGTCAAAATAACCATTGATATAAGTGAGGTTACGTTTGCCAGAGGTACCATTTTTGTAGGGAGCACCTTGCATTTTAGGGTTGATGATAGTTGATGCTATAAGGGGCTTTTTAAGATTGTTCTTTCTAACAGCGATTTGCGAGGAGAGCATACCGAGGGTAATAACGAGGCTGTTTTCCTTAGAGTTTAGTGCTTTATCAACGTCTCTTGAGATCTTTTTAAAGTCCCAGTTTCCATCATAACGCAGTTTCTGAGGGAAACGTACATTAAAGTCACGTCCCAAAAGTTGGTCGATCTCATCTTTCATCTGCTCTTCAAAATCTTCGTTAAAGTCAGTCGGTCCATCGGTCACAATAGCGATGGTATAGTTAGGTTTTGCCCAAAGGGAGAAGGTGATAACAAAGAGAAGTAGAAAGATGCGCATAAAGATGACCTTATAATCGTAAAATAAAATATATCTATATTAGCCAAGATGCCCATAAATTGGGATAAATAGATGGTAATTAAGTGCTAAAATTTGTAAAAAAGAAACAGTTGTTTTGAGAAGAAGTAATAAGTATATTTTGAAGTGATGTTACGTATAAAAAAGAAGAAAGTTAGATGCCTTGAGTGGCATCTAACTGAGGGTTAGAATTTGTAGTTGATACCTAGTGAGAGCGTCATTTGTGTCATTTTTGTTTTATATTCGTATGTCATATCGATGGCTGGTATTGTAAATGTAGTTCCAACTGTACCATTGGTTAATGCTCCTGATGCTCCAGGAAGCAAGGCTCCTGAGCGGGTTACTTCGACTTCTGGTGCGTACATAAAGGCACCATCAACAGTAAGGTTTTTTGTAAAATCGTAACCCGCACCTAATGTAAAGTGTGTAGTTGCAATGGCTGGAAACCCAACCATGTTTAGCATGGAAATAGCCTGGTCAAATACATATGTTCCTTGTATATCTGTTAAGAGTGCTCCATACTCATTTGATACATTTCGAAGTGGGGAATCAGCATAATTGTAGCCACCACGGAAACGGAATTGTTTATTTGGACGGAACTCAAAACCAAGAGCATAAACACTTTGGTTTTCCCAACCAAAATCTTTGTAGCCTTCAGCTTGTCCCCAAGCGATATAGCGATAATCACCAGTGACTGTAACTTGATCGGTTAATTCGTATCCAAAACCAATAGCAACTTCCCATGGTTGTTCCATTGTTAAGTCGTCAAGGTTATTTGGGTTAGTAGCTTCTAGAGAATCTGCTACACTTCCATTTACTAATGGACCAATCAAGTCTTCTAGGAATTGTTTTGTTGTTGGATCATTAGTAATATTGCCAATAAGTGCTCCAACAGTACCACTAGAATACTGCCCATCAGTAAAATCATTCATCATATTAACCATACCATGTGGGCCAAATTGCTTAAAGTTAGCAACATCTTTGTATTTATATGTCAGAGAAGAGTTATATGTTGTGCCTATGCGTAATTTTTCGGTCACTTTAATATCCATACCCGCTTGCCAACCAAATGCAGGTACCAAAGATTCACCACCAATGTTCGTACCAAAAAGACCTGGTCTAGTTGATTGGCTTTGGTCACGTGTTCCATCAGCCTTGGTTTGTGCTTCATCATAATTAATAGACATAGATCCTAGACCAAGAACCGGAGCAAAACCAAAGGTTGTGTTTCCTGTTCGGTATGAAACGCCTGGGATGATCTTCATAAGCATCATGCCTGTTTTCATGCGGCGTTGACCATTGTTTGGTTCACCATTATAATCAACACCCATACCCGCAGCACCCATCATAGTGGCACCCCACGACCAAGTATCATCTATCTTGCTTACATATGAGATAGTCGGGATAAAGTTAGTGTCTAGATGGTTTTGACTGTCAACATATTCTTGTTGTCCCGGATGATACAAAGGGTTTGCAGTTGATTCATTTAAGAACATATAATCTGTTGCAGAGTTACTAACACTAGCATTAAAGTAAGTAATGTCAAAGTGAAACTCTTGATCTTTAACATCAGCGATTAACGCAACGTTTTTCCCAAGTGCCCCTGAACCATCAGAGAAGAAAGCAACACCCGTACCACCCATAGACCGTGACACTGTACCAGTACCGATCATGTTGACACCATTGGTCGCAAGAAGTGAAGAAGCCGCTAAGCTAAGAAGTAGGATTTTTTTCATCATTTTTTAAGCCTATAAATTATCTATTTATTACTTCGAGAAGTAATCAAAAAAGAATTATGAGGGAGAGTGTAAGTAACACCCCGAAGGGTGTTAAGAAAACTTACGGTGCAGGTGTTTGAGCTGCGTTAGTTGTATCAAGACCAATCAGACCTTCGCCAAGTCCTTGTAAGTATGCAAGTGCATCTGAAACCTGTTGAGGGTTGATTGCACGAATTTTATATACGTAACGAGTTGCTACAAGATCACCATTAGCATCTTGAGCAAGCATAGACTCGTCTACTAACTCGATAGGTACAGCACCATTGATATCTGCTAAGTTATCTAGTGTTGATACGAAATAAACATCAACATATCCACCATCAAAACTAAGGTCAATAGAGCTATAACTTGTCTCATTAACAGCATTTGGAAGTTTTAACCAGTCAATAGACAGCATCCAACTTGGTACATAAGAAGCAACAAGACCATTTTCGCTTGGATAGAAGTAATCTTGAACATATTGATTTGTACTTAGATCAGCTAACCATTTTGCATTAACTGTATTGTTCCAGTATGCGACAACACCTGTTGTAGCTGCTGTATATGCATAGTTCCATGTGATTTCAGAGAATGGAGGTAGTGTGAATGTTGCATTAGCGTCTGCCATCGTGTATGAAGTGTTGTTCTCACATGTATAACCACCAAGATAGTAATCTGTTGCGTTTGTACCACAGTTCACATAGAAAATATCTTCTTGCATTGCAAGTTCAAGTAGACCATGGAAACCATAGACAGTATCATTAGTAACTAATGCTGGGTTTGTGATTTCTGTTGGGTAAAGTGTTCCATCTGCAGCCTTACCATCAACAACAGTGTCATATGCGGCAACGGCTTGTGCATTAAGTGTATCAATTACACTTTGATCAGAGCTAAGTAGTGCAGCTGTAAGATCACTGAAACTAACTTGGTCCCATCCAGATAGGAATAGGTCGATGATATCATCAGTCCAGTCAGAGCTAATTGTACCAAGACCTGCTGAACGACTAGGAGCACCTGCATACGCTGGAGCAGGAGAAGATGAAGATGTTAAGTCATTAAATGCTTGTTTAGCACTTTCCCAAACGTCGATGTTTGCCTGACCTGCATACATATAACCTGCATCCATAAATGCCATAGCATATGGGATATAACGATCAGTTGGAATCAACCCAGCAAAACCGATAAATGCATTTGTATATGCACTAAGACCATAACCAGCATGCTTCGCATTACCAAATAGACCTTCATACATACCAGTACCGATAGCAATAATGTTGTATGAACCTTGGATACTGTCTGTTTGTGTTGCGCCAGTACCTAAGAAGATGTTGTCCATGAACATAACAGCTGTTGCTTCATCGTTTGCTTTTACAGCTTCCATTGCTACAACAAAAGAGTCTGTTGAGGCAGGTGTTACAAACATAGCGTAGAAAAACTGCTCGTTTGTAAGTTCCATACCATCACCATGATTAACAGTTACGTTGTTATCAGGGATAACTGCACCTGTATTCATCATTAGTGAAGCGAATGCATTCGTGTTACCATACTTAGTATCTACACCATTTGCAGGGTTAATGAAAAAGTCAACTGCGTAACGTTCCATAAGAAGACCCATGTAACCTGTAGTAGAACGCTCAATAGCACCACCCGGATCACCAGCGAACTTACCGTTACTAGCTTCATCATCATTCGACAAAATCATTGCGTCAGTTAACGCATCATACATAAGGCCAAGCTCAACGCCACCATCTGTACGGTTGATGTTTGCAAAGAAGAATTTACCCATTGGCTCATACTCGTATGCTAATGCTGCAAATTTTTCACCAAACTCTTGATCTTCACGTAGCATTGGTGCCATCTTGATTACAAGTGACCAGTCTGCGCCGATAGCATCTAGCATGATTTGAGCCATAGTGTCAGATTGACGAGCGTAATCTAGCATGATTACAGTTACGGTACCTGAGTTAAGAACTACGTCAAACGCGGCACTTGTAATCTTGTTACCAAGTGATGAATCCATGACGTCAACTAAAGCATCTTTGATTTTATCAGTAATACCACTTAGAAAACCTCTTTGTGCAGCGCGTGAAGATGATGGAGTCGCTGATGAGTTTGTTGTCATAGCTAATGCGATCGCTTCAAGAGCTTCTGCTTTCGTAAGTCCATTCTCTGCCATGATTTTTGCAACAAATGCTTGCATATCAAGATCAGAAGAGTCTAAAGCGTTCATCTTAAGTGTAAGGTCAGAAGTTGCTTTTTCTTGAGTAGCTGCATCTACAGTAGAATCACTTAAGAAACTTGAAGAAGCATTGAACTTATCTAAAGTTGTCGTCCCTTGATCTACTACTGGTGCATCATCTTTAGGCGCATCACCACAACCTTGAAGTAAAAGACCTGCTAATAGAACTGAACCTGCGTAATTTTTCCAATTATTCATATATTTCCTTTGAGTGTACATTCGGCATGTCGATAATCTGACTTTATAATAGTTATAAAGTGAGAAAATACTGACTGTCCGATGTATTATTGAACTGTACCTAGTATAAAAAAAAATTATTTCACGGGAGCTTAAAAAGTGTGATAAATTTGTAATTATTTTCATGTTTATTACAAAAAACGAGATGTTTTATGAACTAAAGTCCCTAAAGTTGGGGACTATAGTGTTTGTAAATGAGTGGTAAACAGATGAAGGCTTAATGGGTAGAAATGTAACAAAAATGTGATAAACAGCGGAAAGCGTGTTACGAAGTGACCAGTTTTCCCTGTTTGAGTGTGGCGATTTTACCTCTTATCTCTCGGATCAAAAAAGACTTTTTTTCAAAAGAGTCATGTTGTTGGGTTAATACTTTTCTGAGTTTTCGGTTGTAATGTTGGGTTAAAAAAGTGATGAGTTCGTTGTGTAGTGACTGCTCATCTGAATAGCTTTTGATGTCTTGGTTGAGTGAAATGGCCATAAGGTGTGGGTCATCAAACTTCTGCTGTAAGACAAGGTCAAACTCAAAGGCATGAAACTGCAGCATGTCAACAGAGATGTAGTCTAGGATCTGGTTGCCTAACGAAGGCTTTTCCATCATGCTCTTGATGAGACTGAGTTCCCAGAGGTCATAGCTGTTTCCCATCTTAGGTAGAGTGGTGGGTGTATTGTGTTGTTGCGTTAGTCTAATGAGTGAAGGACTAATGGCAAGTCTAGCGGCTAAAAAGCTTTTGTACTCCTCTTGAAGAAGAGGTGATAATGTTTTCAGATAACCAATACTCTCATGCAAGGCCTGCTCTTTAGCCTTTGGCTGTTGGAGGTTGTAGTTGCTGAGTATCTCTTCGAGGACAAACTCTATAAAGGGTTTAGGTGCATGGAACATGTTGTTGAGCTGTTCTATCTGCCCGGTGTGGACCATGTCGGCAGGATCAAGTCCTCCCTCAAAGATAATAACACCTCCATCAAAACCACCTGCACTAAGAAGTTTCGCGGCCTTGAGTGCTGCGGCACGACCTGCATTATCTCCATCATAGGCCATGACGATCTGTGGGTCGCCTTTACGTATAAGCGGAAGGTGTTCAGGCGTTAAGGCAGTACCGAGCGTTGCAACGGCTTGGGTAAAACCAGCTTGATGTAACATCACAACATCCAAATATCCTTCAGTGATGATGATCTGTTTTTGTTTATAGATGCTTTGACGTGCAAGATCATAGGCGTAGAGAAGACGCGACTTGTTGAAGAGTGGCGTTTGTGGTGAGTTGATGTACTTGGCTTGGTGTCCGGTGATGGTACGACCACCAAACCCAACACTGGCACCGTTGGCAGAGTGGATAGGGAAGATGATGCGTTCCATAAAACGCGCATACTCACGTCCGCCTTCGCTACCAGCAACACCTAACTCGACCGCTTCTGCCATACTAAACTGGTTCGACTTGATGAACTGTATGGTCTTAAATGACTCCGGAGCATACCCTATGCCAAACTTCTCTATAGACGCCATGGAAACCCCACGCTCTTCAAGATAGCTCTTAGCTGTTGGCATACTACTCAACAAGCTCTGATACCACTGCGAAAGCTTCTCCATAAGTTGTGAACGCTTTTTTTGCGGGTTTTTGTTGTCGGTATAGTGCAAAGTATAGTTGTTCTGGTCAGCTAAACGCTCTATAGCTTCAGGGTAGTTAAGCTTCTCATACTCCATAACAAACTTAATGGCATCACCGCCAGCACCACATCCGAAACAGTGATAGATCTGTTTTTGTGGGCTTATGACAAAGGAGGGAGACTTCTCATCATGGAAGGGGCAGACCGCCTTGAAGTTGGCACCTGCTTTTTTTACTTCTATATAGTTACTAATAACGTCTAAAACGTCTAGTCGAGCCTTAAGCCCTTCGATGGAGTCTTGGGAAATCATAAACGTAGTGTAGTTTGTTTTGGGTTAGAGTGGGGTTAGGAGGTTGGGATAATAGCTTGTTTTATATCTGTTGGTAAAGTGATTGGGAAGATTGTTTGTGTTTGTTGACGTCAGGGGGACACAGCTTTCCTTTCACGCTTCGCTAGAAGAGTGAAAGTTGCTGTCCCCGTGCTGGAAGGCGCTTTATTGTTCTTAAGTTTGAACGCTCTAGCAGGGTGACAGGGTCTGCCCCTTCGGGTATGACATCTGTTTTAGCGATAGCGTTAAGAAATGGATGCCGTGTCCCTCTCCACCAAGTCAACGATATTGCTACCTGTAAGACAACTCCTC
>JAJRVE010000172.1 GCA_024277445.1 Campylobacterales bacterium | reverse complement strand
GTGGCACACCAAAAGGGGTAGGGAACTTTAACGTAGGTGACCGTTTTGTTGGTCGTGTTTATGCTGGTGATAAACTACTCGTTGAAAAAGAATGGGTAGTAAAAAGTAGTATAAGGGATTATTGATATAGTCTTTTCTTAATCAATATGATAAAAGCAACCGTGTACAATGCGGTCATTAAAACAAGGAAAATCCATTAAACCATCTAACAACAAACCTAAAACACAAGCTAGACGTGGCGCACCCAAGAAAAAAGCAGGTCTTTCAGCACAAGAGATAAAACGCCGTAAGTCTAAAAAGAGTGCTTTAGAGAGTGTCTATAAAGAAGAAGTAAAAGAGATGTTTACGAAGTGGTTTAAGAAGCAGGGCGCAACAGCAGGTCTTGTGATGACTAAAACTGACGTCTTAAAAAACATTATTAAAAACATTGACAAGAAGCAAGATGATGTCTTGGAAAAAGCGATGCGTGAGTTGGAAAAAAGTGGTTTTATGAAAACCTTAGAAGATGGGTTTTCTTTGGAACTCACTACTAAAGGCGCAGAGAGCCTCCACGCTTAAGGCAGTAGTCGCTTAAACTCTGGGTGTTTCTCCATATAGCTAACAGTGTATGAACACAGCGGCTTGACTTTTAGTCCTCGCTTTTCTATGTCTTCGAGTGCATCTTTTGTGAGCGCACCGGCTATTCCTCTTCCACCTAGCTCTTTTGGTACTAGCGTGTGCGTAATATATAAAACACCATTTTGATCATCATAAACAAACTGGGCAAGATGACCCTCGATGTGGTACTCGTATTGGCATTTTTCTTCGTTGTGAACTAATGTGTAATCTGACATAAATTTCCTTTTTATAAGTCTAGCGCGTGTTTCTTGAGTGTCTCAAGATCGATAAGTTGTAACATGGCTTGGTGTGTCGAGTGGATGAAGATGCCTGGTGCTTGGCCATCTTGAACCGCCTGAACAAAACGTGGACCTGAAAGGCACCAACTTTGACCTGCTTTAACACCGACAAAATTGTACTGTGGCATAGGTGTAGAGAGATCATTACCTACTTTTTTGGAGTAGGCTAAAAACTCTTCGGTTGCGTAGATGCAGACAGCATGAACACCAGGGTTGTTTTTACCGGTCTGACATGAACCATCTCTGTAAAAACCTGTTAAGGGTTTGGTGCTACAAGGTTCCAGTGGGCCGCCAAGAGCATTTATAGGTTCAAACATCACTATCCTTTTTATGCCAAGATTTTAGCAGAGTAGTTTTAGCTTAGCTCATCGTGATGAAGACAAGTATAAAGTTTAAATTTTGATTTATGTTTCATGTGTTGAGTGTGTTACAATTCACCTATAAAAAGGATCATGATGCAGCAGGTAAGTGAAGCGTTTTTAGCCCTAGGCCTTAGTGACTTCTCTAAGATTAGTGATAAGCAGTTGACACTCTTAGATATTGACGTAACGCAGCGTGAGAACTGGGAGATGTTGGCAGAGGGTAAAAGTATCTCAGATGCCCGTGCAGAGCTCTTTGTGTTACTTAAAGACATCACTACTAAAGCCAACCAAGAGAAGATCATTAAAAACTACAAAGCCTTACAGCAGTTTAGAAAAGCACCAGCAGTTCAAGCGAGTAAAACGGATGTTGCGCAAGAACCTGTTACGGGTGATGTGACGATCTACTGTGATGGTGGTTGCTCACCTAACCCTGGTGAGTCTGGCTCTGGTGTGGCACTCTATCGAGGGGGCAAGGTCAGTGAGCTTTGGTATGGTTTGTATGAACGTATGGGTACCAACAACACGGCTGAACTCAACGCGCTTTATGAGTCACTTCTTATCGCTCAAAAAGAGAGTGAAGCAGGCAATAAGACCGAGATAAAGTGTGACTCCATGTACTCCATAAACTGTGTCAAGGTATGGGCTGCTGGCTGGGAGAAGAAGGGGTGGACGAAAAAAGGTGGTGCCATAAAGAACCTTGAGATCATTAAGCTCTGTTACGCGCTTTACAATCAGATAAAGCACGAAGTTAAGCTCTCACACATTAAGGCGCATGCTGGTTTAGAAGGCAATGAGTTAGCGGACAGAATGACCGTTTATGCACGTGAAAAGAAAGTCGAGGTCTTTGCGCGGTATGAAGATGAGATTGATGTCCAAGCCATCCTTAGCATGCGTGAAGGCTAAACCTCAAACAGTACATCCGTACGGATAATGTACTTCACTCCTGAAAGTATCTCCCTTGAACCATGCAGGCAGTGTAGAGGATGTGAACCGTGTGGAAAGCATAAGACTCCTCCCGCAGGTCTCGTGACTTCAACAATCTTAACATCTTCAGTACGCTTAGCAGGTTTTTGAGGATTGTTTTTGTCGACATAAAATGCTGTTTGCCCACCTTTAAAGTTTTCACTGAGTAGGATTAAAAAGGTCATCTGAGAATATCGGTCTGCATAAGCATTTTGCACCAACTTCTTATTGATAATCCGACTTCCTGGCCATGCACCATCACTGTGAGGTTTAAAGTAGTCACCTTCATCGTATTTGTAAAAACGAAAACGTCTGTTTATTCCTAGGGCTTTTTTACCGTTAAAGAGATCACTCTTCTCTTGCATGAGGTTTTTACACCTATCCCAAATGATGTCATGGGTAGTGTCATCTATTATCCAAACAAGATTTTCATTGTGACGTACTGATCGAGGTAAGGAGACAGAGGCATCTTCTGTGTAGCCAAGTTCGTTAGTAGCCTCTATAAAACGTTGGCACTCCTCTTTGCTTAAGAGATCAAGAAGTTGAAAGGTGGCTGGGATGTCGTTCAACGCTATTTTGGTCATTGTCTGATTACTGTTTAACTCTAAACGTAATGGGTTGTCGTAGGCACTCGCCCAAGTGGCAACGGCTGTTTTCTCTGCTCCCATCTCGTAGGTAACAACATAAAAATTATCTTTGTAGTTATTTGTTTGCATATTGATATTTTAGCTAATTACAATAGGCTATAATGTCACAATTATTTAGAAGGTTTATTCTCATGGCAAAACATCCAACAACACTCGAACAGTTTCGCTCATTTTGTTTTCAAAACAGTGCTACTGACTTTGAACAGGCAGTAGAGTACTTTGCAGTTTTCGGTGGGATGGGGTGGAAGGTCGATATGTCTAAGTCTTTAGACGAACTCATACGTGAAAAGGTACTGAAAAACTACCGTTATATTCATGGTGATATCGCTAAGATCACACAGAGTGACAGAACGCATCACGCACTGTTAAGTGGTCTTGCCATGGGTGATAGTCGTGAACATTCTGCCTTTAAACGTGCAAACGTCTCTCGTGAAGATGGTGAAGCGTCTATCGACTTCCTTGTAGAAAATGATCTTCTTATTCGTGAGAAGTCGCAGGCACAACCAGTAAACGAGCGTGAAGAAGTTTCAGACAAATTACGTTTCACCTTGCCATTTCTACGGTTTTGGTTCTCTTCTATCTCACCATATTACAAGGGTATTCGTGATGGTGATTACAGTGAGGTTGATAAACGTCTTGAAAATATGAAGCAAGAGTTTTCACAACCTATCTATGATGAACTCGTTAAAGAGGCTGTTAAAGCAAGTTTTGTTGAAGACAAGATCGACAAGATAGGCTCGTATTGGGACAAAAACAACGACATAGACCTATTGGCTAAAACGAAGTCAGGCAAGATCGTAACAGGTATATTTAAGTACTCCAAGTCCAAGGCAAAAAAGAGTGAACTTAACCGTCTTAAAGAGCAGTGTGCTAAGGTGGATCTAGAGGCAGACATCTTTGTGCTCTTTTCAAAAAATGGTTTCTCCAATGAGATGAAAAAAGAGAAAAGTGCCAATGTTAAGTTACTAACACTCAAAAATCTAAAAGCATTAGTAACCGATCTTAATGAAAAAGACTTATTAGTCAACACCAATAAAAAATACTAATGGTTCACCCCTACATTTAAACTATTTTTAGTTACTCTATAACAATAAACAACTTACTCAGCTAAGAGTATGCTGATCTGTCGTCTTATCACTGTGGAGTCTTATGAAAACATTTAACATCATTTACACTAACCATGATGATTTTAGCCATTTTCTAAATGCGCATAACATCACTGACAATGATCAACTCCTTATACAAGTCTTTACCGGTATGAGTAATGAAGTAGCGGTGACAGGGCTTCGTGATGCTATTGTCTCACTTTTACCTACTGCCGCATTGATCGGTTCTACGACCGATGGTGAGATATGTTCTGGTTCGGTTAGTACCCATAAAAGTGTCGTATCATTAACGCAGTTTGAAAAGACAAAACTTAAGACGGCGCTTGTGAGTACCTGTGGTGATAGCTTTGATAGTGGTGTTGCTTTGGCTGAGGCACTTGTGAGTGAAACGACTAAGGCTATCATCACCTTTACGGATGGTCTACACTGTAATGGGGAAGCCTATCTTAATGGCATACACTCTATCAATGAAGAGGTCATCGTTGCTGGTGGACTCGCTGGCGATAACGCACAGTTTGATGTGACGTACGTCTTTACTAAAGAGGTCGTAAGCTCACTTGGTGCAGTGGGTGTCTCGCTTGACAATGTCGATCTTCATGTCTATTCTGATTACAGTTTTAACTGGCTCTCTGTGGGTAATGAGATGGTGGTAACGAAGGTAGAAGGTAATCGTGTTTATACCATTGATGACATCAGTGCTTACGATATCTATAAAAAGTACTTAGGTGAAGATGTGGCTAAAAACCTTCCTGCCGTGGGTATTGAATTTCCGCTTATTATTCAAAAAGAGAAGGGGAGTATTGCTAGGGCTGTTGTTGCTAAAGGAGATGATGGTTCACTCTCGTTTGCTGGTAGCTTTAGTGTGGGCGATAGGGTTACCTTTGGTTATGGTGACGCAGAGATGATCTTAAACCACTCCATCGATGCGCAGTATGAGATGTCTGAGAAGCCGGTGGAGTCACTGTTTATCTACTCGTGTATGGCGCGTCGTCGTTTTATGCCTGAACTCATCGAAAATGAGATCAAGCCTTTTCAACAGCTCTCTGATGTTGCCGGGTTCTTTACTTATGGTGAATTTTATTCTTGCGAAAAGGGTAAGGCACTGATGAATCAGACCATGACACTCTTAGGTCTGAGTGAGTCTGGCTGTAAAGCAGAACAGCCTTTAGAAAAAAAGCGTGATAGTATTGTTTTAAATGAGTATCAAAAATCCATTAAAGCACTTTCACATCTTCTTAATGTCACCACAGAAGAGATGGTCAAGAAACACAGTGAACTAGAGGAGATAACAAAGAGTATTAGTGCCACAAAAGAGTCGCTTAACCTAGCCCAAGAGGTAGGTCAGTTTGGAAGTTGGGAAGTGGACATGGTGACCAAGAAGTCGATCTGGTCTAAAGAGAACTACCAGATCTATAAAATGGACACCTCCATAGAACCGACCTTAGACACCTTCCTTACCAGTATTGTTCCTGAAGATGCGCAAAAGGCAAAAGAGTCAATGGCCGCACTTGTTAATGGGCAGTCCAAAAGCTGTGAGTTGCGTGTAAGCAGAGGCGATGGTAAGGTCATGAACATACTGCTTAATGCGAAGATGACCTTTGATACCGAGGGAAACCCCGAAAAGATCATAGGTACAACCCTTGACATCACAGAACAGGTACTTCTACGCCAAAACAATACTGAACTAGCAGCCATCATCGAGAACTCATCGACTGAGATCTATATTATGAACCGTGAGACCTTGTCCTATGTGTATGTCAATGATGAAGCCGTTCATAAAATGGGCTATACCCGCGAAGAGATGTTACAAATGAGTGTGTTTGATATCAATGATACCTTGAGTCAAGAGTCAGCAGATGAGTTGAAAGAACAACTGATGCACAAAGGGGTTGCTTTTAATCGTGCGATACATGTTACGAAGAGTGGTCATAAATATCCTGTAC
>JAJRVE010000016.1 GCA_024277445.1 Campylobacterales bacterium | reverse complement strand
GTACATGTGCATGATGGTCATGACATCAATGGTGTTTTACTCTATGGGATCAACTCGAGTGGTAAGTCGTCGTTGATGAAGAGCATCGGTATTGCGGTACTATTGGCGCAGTCTGGTTTTTATGTGCCTGCTAATGCGATGAAGTTCTCGTTGTTTGACTCTATCTTTACACGAATCGTCTCTAAAGATAACTTGGCGAAAGGGCTCTCTACTTTTGCTGTGGAGATGTTAGAACTCAAAAACATCTTTAAGCGTGCCTCACAGCACTCGCTTGTTTTAGGTGATGAAATCTCGCATGGAACAGAGACACTTTCAGGTGTATCCATTGTTGCTTCAGCGATTATGAAACTGATCAAACTGCGTTCTATCTTCCTTTTTGCCACTCACCTGCATCAACTTGCCAGTATGCCGGAGATAAAACGGCTTAAAAATGTGGTCGACTTGCACCTGAGTGTTGAGTACGACGAAGCACAAGACAGACTACTGTTCAACCGTATCTTACAAGCAGGTAGTGGTAGTTCGGTCTATGGTCTGGAGTTTGCTAAGTCTTTGCATATGGATGAAGAGTTCTTAGCGCAGGCAAACAAGATTCGTAAACGTCTCTCTAATGATTTTGATGAGTTAGAACTCTTGGTCAAAAAACGTACCTCCAAGTACAACAAAGAGTTGTATGTGACCAAGTGCGTTATCTGTGGAGCGGTGGCTGATGATGTGCACCACATCTCACACCAAGCGGCCTCTAATAAGGCTGGTTTTATAGGTCATTTTCATCAAGATCACCGCAGTAACTTGGTGCCACTGTGTAAAGAACACCATAGAGAGATCCATGATGGTAAGATCAAGGTTAAAGGCTTTGTGATGACCTCAAACGGACTTGAACTTGACTTTGAAGAGCAGATTGTTGAAGAGGTCAAAGTGGTGGTTGAACCAGAGATTAACAGAGTAGAAGATGAGGGTGAAGAGAAAAGCTCGTTGGGCTGGGACGACTTCTAAGCGCCTACTTCTCTTGTTGTAAAAAGAGCAATAACGCATCTGTCTCTTTTTCTAAGGCAGGTCCTGCCCACTCCATATAACTTCCTAAATCACACCCTTCACCTATAATGGCTTGGGTCTGTTCATCACACTCGCTCGGATAGGTAGCAATACGGATATCGGTGGCTAAAGCAGATAACTCTCGTACAAGATGTATCGTGCTTTTAGTGTTGATGTGTGGTTGCGAAGAGAGTGCCTCGAACTTATTTTTATAGTGATAGGCAGAACCTGTTGAGACAAGAGTGGTGGTTAGCAAGATAATGAGAATAGTGTTGGACAACATAAAGACTCCTATGGATATTGGTTAGAAATATAATAACACAATAAATAATATTAATTCTTAATTTATCATATCCTGCTTGAATACTTATTGAGAGAAGAGTTCAATTACGCTATGATAAATTATTGATTTACAAGGATGAAAATATGAAAAAGATATTAGGTTTAGGTCTGATTACGGCAACACTGTTGATGGTGGGTTGTACACAAGAACAGCAAAACCGTTTTAGCCATGGTCTGCAAAACTGGACAGGAACGAACGGTGTGCTAGAAATATATGCTGGTGAAAAGGTTATTATGCGCTTTTTAAAAGTAGACAAGATGACAACAGGTATCGGTCGTAATGATGGCGAAAAACGTGCTTATCGTTATAGTTATGGTTACTTCGATAAGAACTTGAACTATAAAGTGGATGAAGGTGAGAAGAAAGTATATTTTGAAGTAAGTGATTATACTAACTACGTTTTCCTTGAAAACCCTTACTACTAGGCCTATTGTTGGAACTGATACCTTTATTTAAAAAGATCATTCAAGCTAAGAGTGAGACACCTGATGATGGTGGTCTTTTAGACTTTATTGTCTCTTATCTGCCCGATTTTGATGCAGTGAGAGTCGATAGAAATGGTGTGAAAAACCTCTTTATCTTTAAAAAGTTCTCTGAAGGTGAACACCTCTGTTTTGCTGGTCATGTTGATGTGGTTCCTGCGGGTGAAGGGTGGAGTGTTGATCCTTATGGGGCGGTAGAGAAAGATGGTTTTATCTATGGACGTGGCACGCAAGACATGAAGTCCGGTGTGACAGCATTTTTGCAAGCAGTAAAAGAGGCCGATACCTTTAATGGTACGCTTTCACTTCTTTTGACCTCTGATGAAGAAGGCCCTGCCAAAGATGGTACTTTAGCCGTTTTAGACTACCTAAAAGAGCAAAATATGATGCCAGACTCTTGCATCGTGGCGGAGCCGACTTGTGAGCATAAGTTTGGTGATGCTATTAAGATAGGACGTCGTGGTTCTATAAATGGTGTGATCGAAAAAGAGGGTAAGCAGGGACACGCAGCTTATCCTGAAAAAGCAGTTAACCCCATCCACAAGGTAGCCCAAGTACTTCACCATATGGCAGGGGTTAATCTTGATGAGGGCGATGAGAACTTTGCACCAAGTAAGTTTGTGGTGACAGATATCAGAGCAGGTATGGAGGTGACCAACGTCACACCAGGTAAGCTTAAGATGATGTTTAATGTGCGTAACTCTACCAACAGTGATCAAGCTAGTATAGAAGCTTTTGTTCATAAGTATTTCTCAGAGATGAACTATACTTTGAAGCTTGATCAGTCTGCTTATCCTTTTATGACCGACCCCAACACTAAGATCGTTCGGACGATTGATGCGGCCATTGAAAAGGTGACGGGTATTAAGCCTAAACACTCAACTGCTGGAGGAACCTCTGATGCACGTTACATCGCACCTTGTGGTGTTGATGTGATCGAGTTTGGGGTGAGAAATGACACTATCCATGCGCCAAATGAGCGAACAACACCTCAAGAGGTTGAAAAACTTTATGCGGTGTTTAAAGAGGTGATAGCTAGTTATTAAGCTATTTTATGTGAGCGTACCTTCTCTCTATCTTCTCTAATAAAACCTAGTAATGCTTTACCAAAGGCAGAGTAGGTTACTAGGTTCTCAAGTTCTACTTTTTTAGAGCAGACCTTCTGCAGACGCAGATAATCTTCATCATGATAATAGTCAAACAAAACCCCACTGTAAAAGAAGCCATGCCCCTGTAGTAGGTGAACGAGTCCATCTATCGCTTTAATGCGGTGTAGATTAATATCAGCATAGATCATATCGGTCTGCTCTAACATTAACTGCTCGATCTGTTGGGTAAGCTCTAGCGACTCTAAGGCTAAATCGATCTGCAAGATGCCGAGATTAAGCTCCGCATTGATATGAGTCTCTATTTTCTGTATGCGTTTGGGTAGTGGATGGTGCTGTGTCACGATATCAAACTGTTGGTAGGTTGTCTCGATCTGCTCTCTGTAACAGCTTGGAATATTGATGCTATGGCGCTGCTTTTCAAAGAGAAGG
>JAJRVE010000171.1 GCA_024277445.1 Campylobacterales bacterium | reverse complement strand
GTGGTCTTATCACTAAAATGCTATGATTTGGCCAAAAAATATGGATATTTATGAGCCAAGTTAAAACAATACATCTTAACGACTACCAAGCGCCAACACACCACATCGTACACACAGACCTTACTTTTGAGATCTTTGATGATCACACCTTAGTCATTAACCGTATGCAGGTGAAGCGTATGGATAGTGAGAGTAGCGAGATGACACTTCATGGAGAAGGTCTAAAACTTCTTTGTGTCAAAGTCGATGATGTTAAAGCAGAGGGGCAGTTTGAACGTGATGATGAAAAGATGCTGCTTCAGTGTGATAAAGATGCCTTCGTCTTACAAGTAGTGACAAAGATCTATCCGGATGAAAATACTACGTTAGAGGGACTGTACCGTTCAGGTGAGATTCTCTGTACACAAAATGAGCCAGAAGGGTTCAGACACATTACTTACTTTATAGACCGTCCTGACAACATGAGTACCTTTACGACGACGATTATTGCAGAGAGTGCGCGTTATCCGATCTTGTTGGGTAATGGAAACTTGGTAGAGACAGAAAGCTACGCTGAGGGACGTCATATGGCGAAGTGGGAAGATCCTTTTGCTAAACCATCTTATCTATTTGCTCTAGTGGCAGGTGACTTAGGCAGTGTCAGCGATACCTTTACCACCATGTCGGGTAGAGAGATCGCACTCAACATCTATGTGGACAAGGGGAACGAAGCCAAATGTACTCACGCTATGGTCTCACTTAAAAAGTCCATGCAGTGGGACGAAGAGGTCTATGGTCGTGAGTATGATCTCAACATCTACAACATTGTGGCGGTGGACAGTTTTAACATGGGCGCTATGGAGAACAAGGGGCTAAACATCTTTAACTCCCACTACGTGCTAGCAGACGAAGACTCTGCAACGGACCAGAACTTTATGGGCATAGAGAGCGTCATTGCCCATGAGTACTTTCACAACTGGACGGGTAACCGCATCACCTGTCGCGACTGGTTTCAACTGACACTCAAAGAGGGCTTGACCGTTTTTCGTGACCAGAGCTTTAGTGCGGACATGAATGATGCAGTAGTGCAACGCATCAGTGATGTTAAAGCCCTTCGTGAACGTCAGTTTGTCGAAGATGCCGGTCCAACAGCACACCCCATCAAGCCAAAGAGTTATATGGAAATCAACAATTTTTATACGGCAACTATCTATGAAAAAGGGGCTGAGGTTATTCGTATGATCCACACTTTTTTAGGTGCACAAAAGTACCGAGCAGGGATGGATCTTTACTTCAAGAGTTTTGATGGTCAAGCTGTACGAACTGAAGACTTTTTATGGGCGATGCATGAACAAGGTGGTTTTGACTTGGAGCGTTTCAGACGATGGTATGACCAAGAACGTACGCCGACCTTAGTTGTTAGCGAAGATTATGATGTGGTGAAAAAAGTCTATACCTTAGAATTGACTCAAGAAGTGCCGGACACTGTTTCAGGTGAAAAACAAGAACCTTACTACTTCCCACTGGCCTTTTCGCTGTTAGATGAGAAGGGCAATGTTCAAGGCTACATCCTTGATGATGACAGACAGACACTTTTAGAGCGCGATATTTTGATCGTTCAAGAACAAAATGAGCGTTTTGTCTTCGAAAATGTTCAAAAGGAGCCGAAACTTTCCATCAACAACAACTTTAGTGCACCCTTTAAGATAGAACATGACCAAGCAGACCATGCTTTTTTAATGCAGTTTGCTAACGATGGTTTTGTACGTTACGAAGCAACCCAAAAAGCCGCTATGAGTGCCATCACAATGTTTACAGAAAACGGAGAGATTGACGCGCAGTACATTCAAAACTTCGCAACAATCTTAAAGGATGAGCATTTAGGTCTCGAAGCTAAAGCCTTTATGTTGGAGTTACCTTCACTCTCAGTGTTGATGCAAGAACAAGAGGAGATCGATGTTGCACCCATCTCCAAGGCACTAAACATCATCAAACATGCCATCGCCTCACGATATAAAGAGGAATTACTTGCACTCTATACGAAGTACCATAAACCTAACAACAATGCACTTGATGCTATTAGTATGGGTGAGCGTAGCATGAAAAATGCTGTTTTATCTCATCTTATGGTCCTTGAAGATGAGCATATTAATGCACTCTGTGCAGCGCAGTATGATGAAAGTGTCACCATGACCGATCGTATCGTAGCCCTTGATCTGCTTGAGAACAATGCACCGCACTTGGCAGAGTCACGACTTACGCATTTTTATGCGCGTTATAAAGATGAGACTTTGGTGATGAACAAGTATCTTTCTGTACTCTCTGCTTCTGAGCGTGAAGGAACGATAGACCGTGTTCAAGCCCTACAAAACGATCCTGTTTACGATGTTAAAGTTCCAAACCTAGTCCGTGCCTTAGTCGGTGTTTTCGCTCGAAACGCAGTAGCCTTTCACGCACCAACAGGTCATGGTTATGCCTTTTTAGCAGAAAAAGTAATCGAACTCGATGCTATAAACCCTCAAATAGCCTCTGGTTTAACCACTGCCTTTAGAAGCTATAGCCGCCTAAATCCTACGAACAAAGCATTGATGAAAGATGCGCTAGAGATGATCCTAAACGAAAAAGAGATCTCTTCTAATGTGATGGAGTTGGTTCAGAAGATCTTGGATTAATCCTTCTCTCTTAAAGATAAGGTTCGCTTATCTTTTCTCATCAAGCCATTACTACATTTACTCTGTCATTAAATATGAAACAATAGGCAAATATAAGGCATTTATATATTTCTATTATCCAAATATGACTACACTTAGATAGAGTTATGAAGAATTATTAGCTGAGGGCACCTCTAAAAACCCTAGTCATCCTCAGAGGGAAGAAAAAGAGATGAGATCGTGAAGAACTTTTCTTGAAGTATAGCCATAGCTATGGTGATAGAAAATTCTTTGCGAGATCGCTCTTTTTATCCCTCCCTTCGGGCACTAGAGAGGAATCCACACTCGGCGTTGCCCTTTCTTGCCTTAGCTATGGCTAGGGCTTCAAAAGGTCGCCTTGATTGTGAACTCCTCTCTAGTGCTGAGGACGGCTAGGATTTTTAGAGGTGCCCTACATTTATAACTTGTGATGTTTTTGTGATACTTTTGCGTTAAAGTTATCTGACGCAAAAAAGATTTGTTATGTAATCAAAGGAGAGAGTATGGCTAGAGTTGTTATTTTAGGTGGTGGTGTTTCTGGACACACAGCAGCGACATTTGCTGCAAAATGGTTGGGCAGTGAGCATGAGGTTGTTGTTGTAACACCTAATGCAAAATGGAACTGGATTCCTTCAAACATCTGGGTTGGTGTTGGACAGATGAGTAAAGAAGAGGTTACTTTTGACCTTGATCCAGTTTATAAAAAAGCGGGTATTACATATAAGCAGGCAAAAGCTATCTCCCTTAACCCAGAAGGTAGTGAGTCTGAGACTAAACCTTTTGTGACCATCGAGTACACGGGTCAAGACAAGGTTGGTCAGAGTGAAGATGTAACGTACGACTATGTTATCAATGCAACCGGTCCTAAACTAAACTTTGGTGCAACACCAGGTCTTGGTGAAGGTTCTAACCTTGGTGATCACACTGTTTCCGTCTGTACAGCAGACCACGCAGAACATGCGAACCATAAGTTTCTTGAGTCTATCGAGAAGATGAAAAAAGGTGAGCGTCAGAAGTTCCTTATCGGTACAGGTCACGGTATG
>JAJRVE010000170.1 GCA_024277445.1 Campylobacterales bacterium | reverse complement strand
CTCTTGAGTTTTTGTGTATTTAGTTGGTGGCGTAATAATACGATATAAATATAATTTTTGGATGGTTACTGTGAGATATAAAATAGTTCTGTTATTACTGATGTTTATAAATTATGGAAGTGCAGTTGAACACATCCACTCTAAAAAGGACTATACGCCTTTAACCCATAAGCTAGCTTGTGCTAAAAGTGAAAAAGATGCGATCATTAAAGTAGATAAGATCCTTGAAAAGATCCTCGACATTCATTCGCCCCATCTCTACGCTGAAAATGTCTATATCCGTCATAAAAAAAACTCTAAAGGTGCTTTTTGTGTTGAGGGTATTGTGACACAAAAAGGGTTCGATCGATATAGTGCTGAACTTGATGAAGCATATGAATCTATCATGGGTGAGATCGAAGATCTTAATGATGGGATCAGTTATGCTAAAAAGCAGGCGGAAGTAGAGAGCCTCTATAAAAAAGTACAAGCCTTTAATCAAAAGATAGACAAAGCACAAAAGTTAGCACCGATGAAGGTCGAAAAGATCGCTGAGACCAAGGCGTCACTCTCTAAGATGATCAATGCCATACCGGTGGTCAACTTTAAAGTCAACGGTTGTGGACGTAAGATCATAACGGGGTGTCGACTTGTCTTCGTCTCGACTTTTGAAGATGACTCGTCGTCTGTTGTCTATCGCTGGTACTTTGGTGATGGCACGCAGTCAAGACGCACGAACCCTATCCACTACTATAAGCATCCGGGTCGTTACAAGGTGCGTTTGCGTATTACAGATGGTGGTAAAAAGTATAAAGAGGTCTCTAAAAAGATCTATGTTGCAGCCAAGCCAAAACCTAAGGTAAAAAAGAAGCCTATAGCTAGTTTTAGTACCCGTAAAAAGCTCTATGTTCAAGATGAGAGCATTGAGTTCATTAACCTGTCCCAGAGTGAAAAGTCTACGATCACAGATTATAAATGGCGTTTTGGTAATGGTGCCTCTTCGAAACTTTGCAATCCACAGTATAGTTATCATAAAAGTGGAAGCTATAAAGTGCATTTAGAAGTCCTTAACAGTGATGGACTTAAAGATGAGGTGGTCGAGAACATACAGGTTGTTGCGCCTGCTATTAAGTTTGCTGTTGATGGACGTAAATATAATCGTGTTGTTCGTAAGTTCGGTCAACCTGATGAGTCGATCGTCAAAAAAGGTGTCTTGACTCAGGCCTATCGTTATGGACATGACTGGTTGCTTGTGAAGCAAAATAAGGTGGAGTGTCGTATTAATGGTAATGTCTTTAAGACAAACTTGATGGGTAATCCTAAAAACTGTAGGTGGTATGAAAAGCATGCTCCTTCGGGAATGTTCGATTTTTCAAAGTAGCTTAGCGCTGTAGAAGTACTCAACATTATGTGGTTATAATAAATCTTATAATTATGGAGTGCCTTTGAAGATGTATGTTACTACTATACTTTTTATTGTTGTCTTTCTAACTGGATGCCAAAGCTCTTCTAATTCTAATGCAACACCTTCAAACAGTAAAATATATCTCTATGCAGAAGCCTGTGACAGTAATGAGAACGTGGCTAAAACTAAAGTCTTCCAATCACTAGAACAAAATAGTTCTCTTCCTTCTATTAGCAGATATAGCTCGTTGAAATTGAAAGAAGATGAACCTAAATTTTGCTACGAAGCAAGTGTCAATGCACATCAGTGGCATGAGTACAGTAGTAATCTTGAAAAAAGAGCTCAGCGTATTTTACAGATGGAACAAGAACAAAACAGTACACGTTTTTACAGTGAAAAAAGTAGTTGGATAGACACGCTACTAATCGCTCGACATGACTTTAACACTGAACTGAAACAGGCTGGTAAAATTGCTCCAGTGCTGAGTGTACCATTGGATACGAATCGTACACGACTGATGTCTACACTTAACACAAAACCCAGCGTTAAGATGGACTATAGACCGTGTAAACATCGTAGTAACTACAAGTGCCAGTTAGGATTTGTCTCTAAGGTAAAAGATGAAGATAAGCGTTTGTCGTATGTCTGGGATTTTGGTGATGGGCACTCTTCTACCCATAAAAATCCACTCTACACCTATGTGAAAGAGGGCAAGTACACCATCACCTTGTCAGTCAAAGATAGTGCTGATGTCAAAAGTAGTGTTTCGACTACGATCAAGGTTGCCAAGTCACGTCAGCCTTTTGCCAAGTTTAGAACACAAAAAGCTGTTTATACCAGTGGCGAACGCATCACCTTCAAAAACTACTCTTACAGTGATACAAGTAAAATAACACATTACTCTTGGAATTTTGGTGATGGAAAAACTTCAACACAAAAAAATTCTACGCATAGCTATCATAAACAAGGTAGATACTTTGTCACTTTAAAAGCCTGCAGTAAAAATTGGTATTGTTCTAAGGCATCTAAAAAACTTAAGATTAAAGAAGTAAAAGCACTTATAGATGCGAAGCAGGGGAGTAAGATCGAAGATTATGTCGCTGAACACGGCGAGCCTTCAGAGAAGATTGTTAAGGCTAAAGCGCTGATGACGGCTTACAAGTATGGGCATATCTGGTTGTTAAGTAAACGTGGGAAGATTGAATGTGCTGTGAAAGAGGAGGGCTTATCAACTAACCTTATGGGCCAACCAAAAAAGTGTTATTGGCACGAGCGACATGCCAAAGAGTATATGGTTGAGTTGAAATAGTTTTTGGAAAAGCAGGGTATTAACCCTAAGTTGAGGCTTACTTTACTGCTTGGTAATTGTTAAGATATTCTGCGATGATCTGCATCTCTTCTTCACTCACTTTATCTTTCATAGAAGGCATGACACCAAAGTATTCACGTGTAGCAGCAGGAAAAAGCATCTTTTCTTCTGTTGGATTCATGGCATAGTCACGTATGAAAGCAATACGATCATCACTTTTTGCATACTTGTTACGAATCTTCTTCATAATACCCCACATCGGTGGTCCACCCATTTTACCGTTGGTCAGTTTTGCTGAACTTGATGAGAAGAGATGACAAGGAGTACACTTCTGATCGACAAGTTCGGCACCTTTGTCTGCTGCGTTTAGGCTTGCACCTATTAATAATGTTGCGATGATGAGTTTTTTCATATTATTGTCCTTAGTTATAGGGATGATAACACTTACTTAAGAAGAGATCTCTTAAGCAGTACAACTAGAGAGCAGATGTCGCTAAAAGTGATAGATAGTTGATAAAGAGTACCTCTAAAGAGACTATTTGAAACGTTTGCGTTTGGTGATGATCTCATCTTGAAACTGTAAAAAGGCAGAACGAGAAGCGATCTCCATAGCATAAGCAGGGTTGTCTTGGTAGCGTCCGAAGTTAGCAATACCTTTACCTTGCGCATAGGTCGTAAACAACTCTTTATTGTTACGCAAGATCTTGACTTTCAAGATCATGTTGAACTTAGTGGGTTGCCAATCTACATTTGAGTTAGATGATGACATGGTCTCAATATTTGGTATGAAAATAAAGCTTATTTTTTTCTCTGCAATGAGCTTGTCGTCAAGTGAATTGATCTTATAGACTTTGGTAAAGACGTTGTTTAGCACTTTTTTAAGGGCAGGTTCTGTCTCTGCGTAGGGACTATAACGAAGCGTGTCATTGTTACCACCGGGTGTTTGAACACTGAGTTTATAGAGTTTATCTGGTATATAATAGGCTACTGTTGCGTTAATAGTAACAGGACGTGTCTTTTTGACTCTAGAGAGTTCTGGTGCGACTGAGACGTCGTGTACACAAGCGGTAAATAAAAATAGTGTTAACAGAGGTAAGAGAAGTTTGAACACTTTAGACCTCTTTTAAAAAGATCTCTTTTGCACGGGCAAGATCCTCTTTCGTGTCAATACCAAAACCAGTACTGGCAACTTTGACCATCGAGATTTTTTTGCCATGATAGATGGCGCGTAGCTGTTCTAACTTCTCTATATCTTCGATGGGTGCATCATCTAGTGAACAAAATTCATGTAGGCTTTTTTTGGTGAAGCCATAGATGCCGATGTGACCGAAGTAAGTCGCTGAGCCACTACGGTTGTAAGGTATTTGTGAACGAGAGAAGTAGATTGCGTTATGATCAGCATCCATGACGACTTTAACCATGTTGGGGTCTTCTGCGGCTTCTGCATTAATTGCGTTATAACAACTTCCCATGACAAAGTCACTTTTGCTCTTAATAGTGTTAAGACGCTCCATCAGCGCTGTTAAAACTTCGGGTTCGATAAAAGGTTCATCCGCTTGGATATTAATAACAAGCTCATCATCTTCGATATCTAAAAGTTGGGCACACTCATTAATACGGTCTGTACCACTTTTATGGGTAGTTGAGGTTAACATCGCTTTGATGTTATAGCTTTTACAAACCTCAATGATCTTTTCGTCATCTGCTGCTACTACGACATCATCAAGATGCATCACCTGTTTAGCGGTACGTACGACCATCGGTAGGCCACCGATATCGGCTAGGACTTTGTTGGGAAAACGGGTGGATGCCATACGGGCAGGGATGATGATCATAGATAGCCTTTTATTCACTCTAGGAGGGTATAATTTCTGCATTATAACATGAGGAGAATTAATGCTGTTTTATCAACCTGACACAGGCTACCGTTATAACAGTGATTCTCTTTTTTTGTATGACTTTATCTCCTCATTTAAACCACGTGGGCGTATGCTTGATGTGGGTGCTGGAAGCGGGGTAGTGGGTCTACTCGTTGCACGCGACAATCCTCGGGTTGAACTTGAAGCGGTGGAAGTGCAAGATACTTTCGTCTTCTTAGCTAACAAAAATGCTGAGGTGAACAAGATCGACTACACACTTCATCAGCGAGACTTTTTAGATTATGAGGATGAAAAAGGATATGACTACATCGTATCCAACCCGCCTTTTTATCATGAAGGTGCTTCACGAAGTGATGATGTGATGATCCATACTGCACGTTACAATGTCCATCTACCTATTCAAAAGTTTGTCACTAAAGCAGCGTCACTATTGCGTTCACAAGGACATTTTATCTTCTGTTATGATGCTCAGCAATTTGGGCTGTTATGCGCTGCCTTGGACAACGCTTTCTTAAGAGTTGTTGATGTACAATTCGTCCACTCAAAACGTGATAGAAAAGCCTCTATAGTGCTGATCCATGCGCGTAAAAACTCAAAATCGTTAATGAAGGTGTGGCCACCTTTTTTTGCGTTTGAAGGTGATGTTTATTCACCTGAAGCCGCTGCGATCTATACTAAAGCAAGGACACATACACTACGATGTCAGATTTAATCCGCCAAGAGGGCTTTGACTTTGCTTTTACACCGACAGCTTGCGATAGCTGTGAAGGGCGTTGCTGCACAGGTGAAAGTGGGAACATCTTTGTCTCACCACAAGAAGTAGCGGCATTAGTGAAACACCTCAATATAGATGAAACACTTTTTCGTGCGACTTATCTTGTCAAACGTGGCTATAAGTTCTCCTTGCAAGAGCGTGTTGTGGGTATGTCCCATGACTGTGTTTTCTTTGATCGTAAGGCAGGGGGTTGTGGTGTGTATGAAGCCCGTCCGATGCAGTGTCGTACCTTCCCTTTTTGGGACTATTTTAAGACCCATTTGGTCGAGTTAAAAAACGAGTGTCCAGGAATTGTTGATGTATAAATTACTGCTTTTACCACTGTTCGCCTTTATCTTGTTTAGTGGCTGTTCTACCCACAGTGAAGCGACCACCGTTGCCCTAGAAAAAGAGCCGATGTATGTGGATGAAAATACACTGATACTCTTTGCACTTGATGCACAAAACCGTAACAAAAGTGCTGAAGCAGTTGGCTATTATGACCTCTTATATAAACGTACTAAAGATCCTGTTTATGAAGAACATGCGCTAAGTGCTTTGATGAAGGGTGGCTACTATAATGATGTCATCAAGCGTCTTGAGGCAAAACGAGCAGGTAAGAATACTTTAAATGAACAAGAAGTGCGTTATCTAATAGTAGCCTTGCTAGCAAAAAAAGAGATGACCTTAGCGCAAACAGAAGCCACCGCTTTAGTAGTGAAAAATCCTAGTGAACAGAACTACATGATATTGGCAGAAGTTTATCGTGCACAGCAAGATTACATCAAAGCCTTGGCAACCTTAGAAACGGCCTACAAGTTAAACTACTCAGAAGACGTACTTGACAAGATAGCAGTCATCATCTATGCCAACATGAACGCGCCTTACCAAGCGATAGCGCGCTTAGAAACACATAGTAAAAACTTTGGTTATTCACTTCTTCTGACGAAACGTCTGATCGCTTTTTACAGTGATCAACGTGATGAAGAGGGTCTCTTAAAGAGCTATGAACATCTTTATGCACTTCAACCAAGTAAAGAGAGTGCTGATATTTTGATTCAGCTTTATTGGAACACCAAAAATATCACAGAACTGACACGCTTTTTAGAAAAGACAAAAAGCAATGATGAACTACTCCTAAAGATCTACAGTGCAGATAAGAACTTTGCCAAAGCGATCATTGTTGCCAAACGTCTCTATGCTGAGACAGGTGACTTAGACTACTTAGGACAAAAAGCGATCTTTGAGTATGAGTCGGCTAAAAACCGTTCAGACAAAGCCTTATTGGACAGTGTCATCTCTGACTTAACAAAAGTTGTTGAGGTCAAAGAAGAGGGCTATTACTTGAACTATCTTGGTTACTGTATGATCGAACATGATCGTAACGTGAGTAAGGGGATCGAGTATGTTAAACGTGCTTTGATCATTGAGCCTGACTCGGGTTACTTTATAGACTCACTTGCTTGGGGCTATTATAAAGAAGGTAAGTGTAAAGAGGCCGATGTGTTGATGAAGCAGGTCGTAGAGTTACTTGGAGCAGATGACCCCGAAGTTAAAGCCCATGTTAAAGCGATAAACAGTTGTTTAAAAAGGAAAAAATAAGATGATTTTAGATGAGATAATAGAGAAGACAAAAGAAGATCTAGCCAAAAGAGAAAAAGACTTCCCTATGGAGTGGCTCGGACGTTCACTGGCGTTTAATGCACGTGCGCCACGAGATGTTATGCCGTACCTTAAGTCCACAGAAGAGGACAAGTATCGCATTATTACAGAAGTAAAAAAAGCGAGTCCTTCTAAGGGTGTGATCCGTGAAGACTTTGATCCATTGGCGATAGGTCAAGCGTATGAGCGTGGGGGTTCAAGTGCTATCTCTGTTTTAACAGAACCTCATTACTTTCAAGGAAATTTAGAGTATTTGGCAGGACTACGTCGTTATGTGGGGATCCCTCTGCTTCGTAAGGATTTCATCGTTTCTGAGTATCAACTGCTTGAGGCCTTAGTCCATGGTGCAGACTTTGTTCTACTTATTGCTGCTGCACTTTCACGTAAAGAGCTCAAGCACCTTCTAAACTATACCCGTCACTTAGGGATGGAAGCTTTGGTCGAAGTCCATGATAAGACAGACTTAACTAAAGCGATCTATGCGGGTGCTGACATCATCGGTATCAACCACCGTAACCTTCAAACCTTTGAGATGAACATGAACCTATCGTATGAATTAATACCGTTGATCCCTAATGGAAAGGTGATTGTAGCCGAGAGTGGTATTTATGAGCATGGACAACTGAAAGATCTTCATAAAGCAGGTGTTGATGCCTTCTTGGTAGGTGAATCGTTGATGCGTCAAGATGATGTAGAGAGTGCGTTGCGTTGTTTGAAAACAGGAAACTGTTAATGAAACTGTTATCTATAACACTTGTTGTCACTATGATGGTGCTGTTTACTGGATGTAGCACTACACCAGAAGAGATGCCACAAGCTAAGCCTGTTCACCACAGTAGCTCTCCACAGATGGAGTTTAAAACGGCGCATGATGATTCAGGTCTTATCATACCGACCTACTTAGAAAATGGTATGGCAGACAAAGATCATGATGGTATTGCTGATGGTACCGATCGTTGTGAGGATACCCCTATTGGTGTTGAGGTAGACAGTGATGGGTGCGCCTTTGATCGTGACCAAGATGGTGTCAAAGATTATGAAGATGAATGTCCAAACACTATGGCGCATGCGAAAGTTAAAGCGAATGGTTGTGCTGACTTCGTCTCTTTTAACCTCTACTATGCACCACGTGTTAATGAGATCACGCCGAAGTCAATGTTAGTCTTAGAGAAGGCAGTAGGCTTTTTGAGAGAACACCCCGAGTATAAAGTACGCATAACAGGACATACTGACAATATTGGTGATGATGCTTATAACTTAAAACTTTCACAAGATCGCGCAGCAGATGTCTTAAAGATCTTTAACCGTAAGGGCATTAACTTTAAACGTTTGAGTGCTTCTGGAAAAGGTTCGTCTGAACCGATAGAGAGTAATGATACGGATGAAGGACGTGCCTTAAACCGTCGTATTGAAGTTGAGGTTTATCTCTAAACCTTAGGTGAGGTTATGAACCTCAGACTTACGAGAGAAGTGCTTTAGCACAGACGTTGATACGTTTACCATCTGCAAGACCGTTAAGCTCTTTAGACGCCATTCCCATCACTTTGCCGATATCTTTCATGCTCTCAGCACCAACTTTAGCAATGACCTCTTTGATACGTACACTTAACTCATCATCGCTAAGCTGTTTTGGAAGGTAAGCTTCGAAAATAGTGATCTCACTCTGCTCTTTCTCTGCTAAGTCATCACGACCTGCCTCTTTAAACTGTGCTAAGGAATCAAGACGTTGTTTCACCTGCTTTTGAATGATCTTAAGTGTTGCCGCATCGTCTAACTCTATACGCTCATCTACTTCTACCTGTTTAAATGCCGAAGTAAGTAGTCTAAGTGCGTCACGACGGACGGTGTCTTTAGCTTTCATAGCCTCTTTAACTTCGTTTTTTATCTGATCTTTTAATAACATCTATGTTCCTTGGTAAGGATATCTAGTGATTGTATTGCTAACCTATGTGGTTTGTCACTCCGACGGAGGTAAGAGTCAACAAATATATAGAGGTAGACAATGACAATAGAAAATATCTAAAAATTTATAGCCGTATTATAGTGGATAAAGAGTAATAGCTTGCCACGCTAGAAAAAGAGAAGTGAGATAGTTTTGAAAAGATAGATGTTTCTGGACTCCTACTTTCGCAGGAGTGATGAAAATGTAATTTTGGATAGAGTAGTTTAGTAATCAACCGCTACTTTATAGGTAGGGTCGTTCTCTTCAAAGGTACAGTGTGGTCCAGCATTTTTCATTAGTGACTTACAATCTTTTGAGAGGTGACGAAGGGTGAGGTTCTTACCTGCTTCTTCATACTTTTTGGTAATGCTGTCAACTGCTTCAACACCAGATGAATCCATAACACGTGCATTTTTAAAGTCTATCACAACACGTGGTGGATCTTGGTCGATGTCGAAGTTATCCATAAAACTTTGGATAGAACCAAAGAAGAGAGGGCCATCAAGCTCGTAAACCTTCGTTCCATCTGCCTCAACACTCTCTCTTGCAACAATACGCGCATGTTTCCAAGCAAAGACAAGTGCAGAGATAATAACACCAGAGATGACAGCGATAGCAAGGTCAGCAAAGATGGTAATAACAGTTACTACCACCATGACGAAGGCATCGCTTTTGGGCATATGCTTAAGATGACTTCCACTACTCCACTCAAAGGTACCAATACTCACCATAAACATGATCCCGACAAGAACAGCCACTGGAATGATGTTTAAGAGGTCAGTAAGGGTGGCTACAAGTAACATCAGACCGATAGCCGCAGTAATCCCAGAAAGACGTCCAAGTCCACCAGAAGTGTAGTTAATGATAGACTGTCCGATCATCGCACAGCCAGGCATTCCTCCGAAAAGACCACAGGCGATGTTTCCTGTTCCTTGGGCAATACACTCTTTGTTTCCTGAACCACGCGTTCCACTCATCTCATCTAAGACAGAGAGGGTTAGCAGTGACTCTATAAGACCAACTAAGGCAACGATAACAGCGTAAGGCAGTACTAATAGAATAGCGTCAATACTCAAGAGCGTATCGGGAATATGAAAGCTAGGTAAGTGCCCTTTAAACTGACTTAAATCGGTTAAGCTTCCTACTGTAATTGTGTCTATTTTTAAAAAATACACAACAAGCGTTAAGGCGATAATTGCTACCAAACCAGCGGGTATAGCTTTAGAAAACTTGGGTAAAAAGTACATGATTGCCATTGTAATAAAGACCAGAACATACATCATATAGCCTTGACCCTCAAAAAACTTGAACTGTGCCATGGCAATAACAATTGCGAGACCATTTACAAAACCATACATAGCCGGTTGCGGTACAAGACGGATAAATTTTCCAAGCTTGGCAAGACCAGCACCGATCTGTAAGAGACCGGCCATAATCGCGGTGAGGGTGATGTATTGTAAGATGGTAAAGGCAAGTTCATCACCGACCATACCTTGTGCACCATAGATGGCTTTAACCTGTAATGATAGTCCGACAAGAACAACAGCAACTGCACCAGTAGCACCGGAGATCATACCTGGTTTTCCACCGATAATAGCGGTAATAAAACCTAAGATAAAGGCAGTATAGAGGCCGACAATAGGACTAACGTCAGCAATAAATGAGAAAGCGATCGCTTCAGGAACGAGGGCAACGGCAACGACAAGTCCAGAGAGGATGTCATTTTTGATGTTGGAGTTTTTATAGTTGGATATGTTGAACAAATTTAGCCTTGTAGTGAGTCAAGTTGATCTTTGATCTTCACTTGTTTGTCTTGGGCATCTGCGAGAGATGCCTTGTTAGTTTCGATCACTTCTGCTGGTGCATTGGCAACAAAACGTTCGTTGTTTAACATACCGTTTAACTTACCGATCTCTTTGTCGAGCTTTTCGCTCTGCTTAGTAAGACGAGCAATGATTGGTGCAAGATCGATCGAACCTGTTGGGATGTAAACTTCAACGTATTCACTCACATCACTGACAGAGTTTTCTATCTTAGTATCGGTGAAGTTAAGTGTTTCTACTTTAGCAAGACGGGCAATAAATGGTCCCATAAGATCTTTAGCCTCAAGGTCAGTTTTGACATAGGCCTCGGCGATCTTCTGGTTACCCATATCAACCAAGGTCTTAGCACGGCGAACCGCAACAATAGCGTCCATAATGATCTCAAACTGCTTCTCGATCTCAAGGTCACGTTCACCTGCAAGAGGATAACGCTCAATCATAATCGACGTACCCTCATCAAGTGAAGTACCTGAAAGTGAGTGGTAAAGATACTCGGTCATAAACGGCATAAATGGATGAAGTAGCTTCATCGACTCTTTAAAGATCGCACCAAGTTCAGACACACTCTCTTTAGAGACCTTAGAAAGCTCAATTCCCCAGTCACAAAACTCGTTCCATAAGAAACGATACAGTGTGGTTGCTGCGTCATTAAAGCGGTACTCATCGATGAAGTCACGTGTCTCAGCAACGGCAACGTTGTAACGACTTAGCATGTAACGACCGAGTGGCGTTTCAACTTTGATGTCGGCTAAGTTATCAAAGGTCTCAACATTCATCTGTAAAAACTTCGACGCATTGTAAAGTTTGTTGGTGAAGTTACGAGATTGCTCAAGCTTGTCGTTGCTCATACGAATATCACGACCTTGTGCGGCAGAGATAGCAAGTGTGAAGCGTAACGCATCCGCGCTGTACTTCTCGACCATGTCAAGTGGGTCAATAACATTGCCCTTAGACTTCGACATCTTCTGCCCATTTTCATCACGAACAAGGGCATGAAGATAGATGTCGTTAAATGGTAACTCTTTCATAAAAGTCTCACCCATCATCATCATTCTAGCAACCCAGAAGAAAAGGATGTCAAAACCAGTAATAAGAAGCGAGTTAGGGTAGAAGTCTTTGAGGTCTTGGCCTTCAAAGGTTCTATCCATCTCGGTGTCACCATTACCCCAACCTAGGGTTGAAAATGGCCAAAGAGCAGAGGAGAACCAAGTGTCAAGAACATCAGGATCTTGGGTTAGGTTCTTACTTGCACATTTTGGACAGCTCTCAGGTGCATCTTCTTGTGAAGCGAACTCATGGTCACAGTCATCACAGTAGAAGACTGGGATACGATGTCCCCACCAAAGCTGACGCGAGATACACCAGTCACGAAGGTCCCCCATCCAAGCGTTATATGAGTTGATCCAGTGTGGTGGGTAGAAGGTTGCCTCACCTTCATTGGTCTTCTCTATGGACTGTTTTGCTACTTCTGAACGGACAAACCACTGCTTAGAGATGTATGGCTCAACGATGTTCTTACAGCGGTAACAGTGACCGACCTGATGCTGATGGTCTTCAACTTTAACCACAAAGCCCTCTTCTTTAAGACGCTGAACAATGTAGTCACGTGCTTCTAAACGCTCCATTCCGGCAAATTCGCCAGCATGCTCGTTTAAAAATCCTTTCTCATCAAAGACCGTAATAAACTCGAGGTCGTGACGTTTACCGACTTCGTAGTCATTTTGATCGTGAGCAGGGGTTACTTTAACCAGACCTGTTCCAAACTCCATATCAACATGGGTGTCAGCAATGATCTTGATTTCTCTGTCGATCAGTGGTAGTTTTACCATATTACCGATGAGGTGTTGATAACGCTTGTCATCAGGGTGAACCATTACCGCGCTGTCACCAAAATAGGTCTCAGGACGGGTAGTCGCAACGGTAATGTTTCCAGAACCATCGGCTAGTGGGTAGTTGATGTGGTAGAACTTACCCATGTGGTCTTCGTGTTCTACCTCAATGTCAGAGAGTGCGCCATCATGGGTACACCAGTTGACCATGTAGTTTCCACGGATGATAAGGCCTTCGTTGTATAGATGAACAAAAGACTCCTTAACAGAGTTCTTAAGACCTGCATCCATGGTAAAACGCTCACGACTCCATGAAGGAGAGACACCCATCTTACGAAGTTGGCCGACCATGATGCCACCAGACTCCTCTTTCCAAGCCCAAACACGCTCTAAAAACTTCTCGCGTCCAAGTTCTTCTTTGGTCGTACCTTCTGCAAGCAGTTGTTTCTCTACAACATTCTGTGTCGCAATACCAGCGTGGTCAGTACCGGGTTGCCAAAGTGTCTTATAGCCATCCATGCGTTTGTAACGTGTGATGATATCTTGAAGAGTAAAGGTGAGGGCGTGACCGATGTGTAGACGTCCTGTTACATTAGGTGGTGGCATCATGATAGAGAAGTTTTTACCTTCTTCTTGGATGGCTTTGTTACCCTCTACTTCAAAATATCCGCGATCTTCCCAGATCTTGTAATAGTTGTCTTCGATAACATTTGGATCGTAGGTGGTTGCTGCTTTTTTTGTCTCTTCTGCCATGGGAGTGTACCTTTATAAAAAATGCTGTTTTTGTTCAAAAAAATTTAGGCGAATTATAGCCAAGAAGGGGTAAGATTCGGCTAAATAAATATGGCACTTGTTTTACATATTTTCTCATGTTACTATCTATGATATAACTCACCGCCCAAGGACTGCTTTGCCTCTTTCACGTTTAAATGATGACCAGTATAAAGCTGCTACAGCCCCTTATGGTGAAAACCTTATCATTGCATCGGCAGGAACGGGAAAAACATCAACGATTGTTGGTCGTATTGGACATCTGTTAAATAACGGTGTTAAGCCTGAAGAGATACTTTTGCTTACATTTACCAATAAGGCTGCCGCGGAGATGGTCGAAAGGGTGGCACAGTACTTTGGAAAACAGACAGCAGGAAAGATTGATGCAGGTACTTTTCATGCGATTAGTTATCGTTGGCTCAAGCGTTTTAACGGAAAAGTCGTTTTAAAACAGCAACGTGAACTTAAAACGCTATTTCGCAGTGTCTTTGAAAAACGCTCATTCTCTCATCTATCTACAGACAGTGAACCTTATGGTGCGAACTATCTTTACGATCTTTACTCGTTTTATCAAAACACCGAGATGTTAGAGGACTTTGAGACTTGGATCACTAAAAAACAGCCAGACCATCGTATTTATGCACTTATCTATTCGGATGTTGTGGATGAGTTTGAACAGCTAAAACTACAATATGGCTTTTTAAACTTTAATGATCTGTTGATACAGATGCGAAATATTGCGAAAGAGAAAGAGTTGGGTTACAAAGAGGTCCTGATCGATGAGTATCAGGACACTAATGCTTTACGAGGCTCTTTAGTCGAGGCTATGCGACCGCCATCACTTTTTTGTGTAGGTGATTATGATCAGAGCATTTATGCCTTTAATGGGGCAGATATCGGTATCATCGGCTCTTTTACCAAGAAATTTTAAAATGCTCAGGTGCATACTCTTCGAAAAAATTATCGCTCGACGGTACCAATTCTTTCGCTTGCCAATCGTGTTATCTCCCATAACGAACGCATCTATCCAAAAGAGTTAGAAGTGACCCGTCAGGGTGACGCACAGAGCCCTAAACTGTTAGTTTATGATGAACTCTTTGATCAGTACCACGCAATTACAGAGATGATCAAAAAGACCTCGACGAACCATGAAGAGATCGCGGTGATATTTCGTAATAACTCTACAGCAGATGGTATCGAAGCTGCGATGCGAGAGCAGGGGGTTGCTTGTAGAAGGCGTGGCGGTACCAGCTTTTTTGATGCTAAAGAGATTAAAGCGATACTAGATATCTATACCTTGATGGTTAATGAAAATGATATGATGGCCTTTATCCACCTTTTTGAATTTGCGAAAGGTATTGGTAGTGCTATTGCTAAAGAACTTTTTATAGCCTTGCAAAATGTTGGATCAGGCTCTTTACTTTATGGGGTGTTCTCCCCAGATACGACTATTAGTAATCCCTTTGAAAAGCGAAAACTTAACCAACAACTTGGTCTTTTTGATGATTTTCTAGAACTAGGCTCAGCCGGACGTTTTGGTGCATTAGGCTTTGATGCTAAGTTTTTGAAAAACCCTGTACTAAAACATCCTAAGCTGACCAAAGATGGTGCGAAGTTTCTTTACAACTTTACGCAGTTACTGCGTTCCATACATGGACTAAAACAACCTAAGACGATTGTTACGAAGATTCGAACCTCTGACTTTTATCATGGCATAGTAGATGTACTAAGTACAAAACGAGCAATTTTAGCAGATGGAACAGTGGATGAAAAGCAGAAAAAAGAGTCAACTGAACGTATTCATAACAAGTCTCAGATTTTAGTTGAATTGACACGTCCCTACAGTGATCATGAACGTTTTTTAAATGCCATGATATTAGGTTCTCAAGATCTAACCCAAGGGGAGGGTGTACACCTTCTGAGTATTCATGCCTCTAAAGGTTTAGAGTATAAAGAAGTGTATGTCATCGACCTGATGGATGGACGTTTCCCTAATCGTAAGTTGATGGTGAGAGGTGGTAGCCTTGATGAAGAGAGACGCCTTTTCTATGTCTCTGTAACGCGTGCAAAAGATATTTTGTACCTAAGCTTTGCTAAGTACGATAAAATTAAAAAGAGTGATTTTGTGGCATCTCAGTTTCTCTATGAAGCGGGTATGATGCAAGAAGACGAAGCCTATCAAAAGATGTTAAAAGTGGAAGAGAAACGAAAAGAGAAGTTGGAAGTACAAAAGGCGGAACAAGCGTTATTAGACGAATAACGCTTTAAATAATCTATACTCTTGGTCAAAGAGGTAGAACCTCGTTTTAACCGAGTGCTGCCTCTCCGAGGCTCCACATTGGCAAGAAAATACCTAGTGCAAGTAAGAGAACCATCGCACCAATAACAAAGAGCATAATTGGTTCAATAGCCTCTTGAAGACCATCAATAATCGCATCAAACTTCATCTTATAATACTCAGTTACTTTTTGTAGCATAGCATCAAGTGCACCGGAGTTTTCACCGGCTTTGATCATCTGAACAATCATGTTCTCAAAAAGACCCGTCTCTTCAAGTGCATCATGTAAGGTATTTCCTTTTTCGACACTGTTAGAAATAGCACTTAATTTAGCTTTGAGTGGAAGATTGTCTGTCATATTAATCGCAGTCTCAAGTGCTTCAGCAATAGGAATACCAGAGCGAACCAATTCAGAGAAGACAAGCGTAAAGCGACTAAGTGTAGAGTAAAGAACAATCCCCTTAATCAAGTAGGTACGTAAAAGAAGTTGATGTACTTTATAGCGGAACTCTTCATTGTTTTCAATGAGGTATTTAATAACAATATACAAGATAGCGATAGCTGCTAAAATATAAAGACCGTAGTTAACTAATGCTTTTGATAAAAATTGCAAGATCACGGTTGGCAGTGGTAGACCCGCTTTAAACTTCGAGAAGATCATCTCAAACTTAGGAACAACAAAGGTCAGCAAGATACTAAATGCTACAGCCATCGCGATCATAACATTACGTGGATAGGCCATCGCTTTTTTAAACTTAACCATATTCGCACGAATCTCTTCAAGCATCTCTGCTAGGTTATAGAGGGCTTCAGCCATGTTACCTGTTTTTTCACCAAGATCAATCATTGCAAGGGTCAAACCACCGAGTTGATCACGGAAGTTGTCCATTGCTTTGTAACGACTAGAACCTGCATTAATGTCGTCTCCACATTTAGTGAGGATCTCTTTAAGTGGTACATCATCTGTTGCTTCTGCTAGGTCTGAGAGTGCATCATGGACAGAAATACCTGCATTGGTCATAACGGCAAGTTGACGAATCGCTGCGATCTGTGCATCGGGTTTAAGCTTTTTCTTCTTTGCACCTTTAAAGAGGTTGTTCTTTATCTGCGCTATTTGCTCTTCTAATGGAGGCGAGGTCTCTTCAAGTTTGACCAAGATACCAGGAAACTTGACCTTAGCCATATAGTGTGCTTCTTTTTTACTTTCAGCATAGAGACGATGTTCAGTTTTTTTACCGCGAGCAAGTACGGTTGCTGTAAAATGCTTCATGTTTTTACCACCCTTAATATTTCTTCAATCGTTGAGACACCACTCACGACCTTTTTCATACCATTTGCAAACATAGGTTCAAAACCTTCTTTTAATGCTTGTTCAATCATATCATCTTTTGATGCACTTTGTGCAATCATACTTGAAAGTTCGTCAGAAATCGGCAACACTTCCGAAATCATCTCACGCCCCATGTATCCAGCACCATTACACTCACGACATCCTTCACCTTTATAAAAGACAGTACCTTCTGGTAGATACTCTTTATATTTATCTGTGACAGAAGCGGGAAGTTGTTCTTCTGTTTTACAGTGTGGACAGATCTTACGAATAAGACGTTGTGCTTGAATAGCAACAAGTGAACCACTAATCAGATACGGTTCAATCCCCATATCTACCATACGAGGGATAGAACTTATCGCATCATTGGTGTGAAGTGTAGAGATAACAAGGTGACCTGTTAGTGCTGCTTTAACCGCAATCTCAAGGGTCTCCTGGTCTCGGATCTCACCAATCATGATCTTGTCAGGATCCTGACGAAGAATCGAACGAAGTGCATCTGCAAAACTAAGACCAACACTTGCACGGACTTGTACCTGTTGGATAAGGTTCATTCTATACTCGACAGGATCCTCAACCGTAATTACCTTCTCTTCTACACTACGCAACTCATTCAGCGCGCCATAAAGTGTTGTTGTCTTACCACTACCGGTAGGACCAGTTACAAGGATGATTCCATAAGGTGTTTTAAGAGCCGTATGTAGTTTCTTGTATCCTTCAGCATCCATACCTGCATCTTCAAGACGGATCAGTGCTTTCTCTTTATCGAGAATACGCATAACGATAGACTCACCATACATAATTGGTAGTGTTGAAAAACGGAAGTCATATTCACGTCCACCTACATCGGTAGAAAAACGACCATCTTGTGGTTTTCTACGTTCAGCAATATCTAGGTTTGCCAAGATCTTCAGACGAGAAGAGAGCGGAGGGTAGATGTCCTTGTCAAAAATGAAAACTTCTGAAAGCTTACCATCAACACGTGCACGAACGGTACAGTTATTTTCAGTAGGCTCAATATGTATATCACTCGCGCGACTCTTGATACAGGCTTTTAAGATAACATCAATTAGTTGGACGATCGATGATGCTTGCGCTTGGTCTTTAGTCTCTGCCCCTATAGAGTTTAGTTCTTTACGAATGTTGACGACAAGTTCTTTGACACTGTCTTTTAGTTCTACTTTAAACAAGTACGCTTGGATCTGTTTTTCAGTAGCTACCGCGATATCTAAAGGCTTACGTGGATAGAGTCTCTGTAGTGCCTCTTGGGCTTCAATGTCCAGTGGATCTACAAAGGCAACGGTTACTGAGAGGTCGTTTTCTTTAATAGGTATAGCTTGGAAACGTTTGAGCTGTGAAAGCGGTATTCTGTCCGTTAATCGATAGTCCATGTCGATGGAATCAAGATCTAGGTACTGAAACTCCATCACTTCTGCGAGGTACTGCATAACAGATGCTGCATCTAAGAAGTGATACTGCTTGATGATAGCAACGTCATAATGTCCCGCACGAATCTGCTCAACAACAAAACGTTTGACGAAGTTAACTGAAACGGCGCCAACTTTAGTCAGTGTTTCTAATAGCGTGTCGTCTTTAACACCTACACGATGAAGTCGCTCGATCTGCTCTTGTGTAATATGGCCTTGTGCTAACAGGTCATGGGTTACTCTATCCATAACTTACTCCTACCAGTAGATATGACGTTTAGTCAATTGTTTATTTTCATACTCTTCGATGATCATTTTAGGTGATGTGCCTGATTTTGTCACAAACAAGCGGTAATTCTTGTTTGGATTTTTAGGGTCCACATAGTTGTAACGACGTCTTTGCGTAGGATTTGTATCACTACTGTAAAGGTCAAAAACAACAGAAAGAATGTACTCGGTAGTTGGAAGCTTTATGGGTTTAAGATCATACTGATCACTCAAGGCATGCATCAAAAGTTTTTTCTGCATTAGTATCACTGAAAAATAAGCAGCATTAGCACGTGATTCAGGACTCTTTTTTAAAGAAGTAACGGCAATGGCGAGTTTATCAAGTTTATCAGCGTTTAGACAAGAAAATGCATAGAGAGAGATAAACTCTTCGTCATCTTTGTATTGTGAAAGGATCTTGTCAGCACTTTGACAAGCTTCTTCGTACTTAGCATCTTGGTAAAGTTTATACGTGTCTAATTTTGCATCCGCCTGTAACAGCTGTGCAGTGATAAAGAAAAAGAGTATTAGTTTCTTCATTATAAAGTTCCTTTATTGATTTGGTTGAGTAGTGTCTTCGCTTTGATGGAGCCACTCTTTTTGATGTAAGACTTTAGCTTACTTATAGCTACATCTTTATTACCTAATTTAGTCAGTGATTTAGCATAAAGTAAAACTGCCCCTTCTAAGTTCGGGTTTATCTTATAGGTTTGCTTAGCGTACTTATAAGACTCTTTATAATTGCCTTGTTCATAATACTTATTAGCAATAAAGAGACCTAGTGCAGGTTTTTTACTCTTTTTGAAACGCTTGATGACACTATTTAGTTGGCTTTTTGAAGTACTTTTATGACCTACTTTTAGAGGTTTCACTTGCGGTTTGTTCACTTTAAATTGACTATTGTCACCTAGAACTGTAACCTTGGGCTTTGGCTGAGTAGCTTTTTTAACAGGTTTTTTAGTAGGTATAACGGCTTTTTTTGGTTTAGCTTTTGGCTTTGGCTTAGCTTTTGGCGTTTTTTTAGGCTTAGTTACTACTTTTTTAGGTTTACGCTTTTTTGCCTTAGGTTTTTTTACCACCTTTTTAACAACAGGTTTAGCTGCAGCAATAGCCGCCAGTTTTATTCGGTTGTTCTCCATAACAAGTTCATCATCGAGTGAACGTAGAAAAAGTAGTGATGGCATAAGGATATTTTGCTCATAGACAACCTCTGGTTCAAGGGTGACACTCTGTTCAACAGTAGGTTTAACCACTTTAGTAGGTGTGGTCTTTTGTTGCGTAGGCGCTTCGCTTTTAGGAAGATAGGCTTCTAATAGCTCAGGGTTGTTAAGATAGATGTACCCAGGTACTGCAATCAGTATAGCCACAAACGCAATACTTAGTAGATATAGAGGTAATACTTTTTTAAAGTGATACTTAGACCACCTTTTTTCAAGTTCTAAAACGTCAAGCATCAATAAATCCTGTGTGAATAGCAGCCATCTCTATCAGTTTTGTCGACATGGTTGTGAGGTTGACTTTAGAAGGATCATTGTCTTCATACCAACTACATATCTCAAAGAGTCCATAAAGAAGTTTATTGGTATCTCTATAGTTACCATCTGTAAATTGATGGATGAGTTTGACACTCTTGTCACTGAACATATTAGCAAGATCAAAGAAGTTAGCACGGAGCAGTTTCTTTTGAATGTACAGTGTTAATTCAGCAGCAGTAGCATTTTGCAACTCTTGACTCTCCCAGATACGTGTTTGAAAATGCTCTTTAGCAATTAGATCTTCTTTTTCAGTTTTATGCAATGCAAAGATAAACTTGACTTTACGTGAATCAGAGATAAGACGTATCTTCTCCATCAGTGACTCAGAGTAGAGTTGTGCCTCATCTAAAATAACAATAGGTGTAACCTCTACGACGTAGTGGTTTGCCAGTTCCATAAACTGAGTAAAGTTAAGTGATTCGGGTGTATTAAAACGAAATATCTCATAAGCCAAGACCTTAAAAAACTCGACTTCATCAATAACAGGAGTCTGTACATAGACCACTTTTTGTTTAGGTGAGAGTTCTTTATAGAGCTTGTTAAGCATCATACTTTTACCTGTACCTGGCTTACCAAATACAAGGATCATTTTAAGAGGTTTTTGTATCGCCTCTTTAAGCGCATGGTATATCGCCATACTACGGTCTAGTTGAACATAGTCTTTAGAATCAACTACGTCCTGAAAAACCTCTTTAGAATTATGAAAGACCTTAGAGTTCTTCATTTGCCTCTTTACTTTCAGTTGGCATCTCTTCATCTACAGTAACATTGTCATCTTCGTCAAATGTTGCTTTAAGACCTGCCTCTTCTTTAGTCATAGAGGTATATCCTAAGTCTGCAATAGTCATCGTATTACCATAAGGCTTAATAATATGTGGTTCAATCACAATAATGATCTCTTCAACTTGACGGAGTTTCTCTTCATACTTAAAGAAGTAGCCAAGACCTGGGATATCACCTAGAAGAGGCACTTTATTCGTTGTAAAGTTGTCACGTGAACCGATTAGACCACCAAGGATGATACGGTTACCATCTTTAACCGTTACAACTGATGAAAGTTGACGACGATCCAAGTCAGGTGGCATAGTACGGTTTTCTTGAGCAGTTGTATCACTCTGAATCTGTACACGTGTCTGACTTAATGATGGGTTGACTTTAATCGTAATGGTATCGTTATCACTGATGTCCGGTGTGATATCTAAAAGGATACCGGCGAGGACAGAGTTTACAATGTCATTTTGAGTCGTTGCAACAACACCACCACCAGCACCTTGTTGGTTTTGTGACTGCTGGATCTTATAGAAGTACTCAGTACCAACAGTGATAAGGGCAGGTTGGTTGTTTAGTGTCAAGATCTTAGGATTAGAGAGGGCACGAACCTCACCTTGTTCTTTAAGGAACTTGATGACTTCATTAATCGAACCACCACCAGTGATTTGAACCAAGCCACCTTTTCCACCAGCAGTAATAGTATCTATATTACCTGTTGGTGTATAGGTTCCTTGATAGTTAGCGCTTACAGAGTCAACTGCGATATTGAAATTTTGCAATGCATAGAGCTGTGACCAGTCAACACCGGTAGATGATTTATCATCAAAAAGTACGGACATCATATGCACGTCGATAAGAACTTGCTTGCCCACCTTCTCTTGTAGGAGTTTAAGGTAAGCATCAATACGCGCTTGCTGACGACCTGTTGCAGAGATGGTAACAAGACCAGCATTTTTGTTGATGATCGGTGCTTCTGCTTGGTAAGCATCTTCAGGACGGTTAAGTACACGTTGTAGCTCAAGGTCTAACTCGTCCCAAAACTTGACTTCATCCGTAGAAGTGATAGAGATACCAGACTTGTTAGCACCTGAACCGCCTTGTTGACCATTTGCACCACCAAGTCCTCCACTTGCACCACCAAGCCCTCCACTTGCACCACCAGAAGCACCACCCATAAGACCACCGCCTTGTGACCCTTGACCAATCTGTGAAGAAGTAGAACTTAACATAACGTCAGTTGAACCTTCACTCTTACGAGAAGAGAGAATGTAGTCAATGTTATAGGTAATCGTCTTAAGATAAGAGATACGTAAGATGTCATTTTCAATTGTAAAGTTAAGGTTGTTCTCTGTTAACAAGATGTCGAAAACTTCATCAATAGTGAGGTTTTTGATATGCGTCTTGTTAAGCTTCTTATCCATCAACTTTTCAGTTTCACTGTCAGCAACTACAAGACTGTACTCACAAGCTGTAGTAAGTTGATCAACGTATTCACCGATAGTTGTTCCTTTAGCAGATGAGATGCTAAAGAGTTCATAGGTACAGTCTGCTTGCATCGCTGTTGCTAGAACAACAGATGCTGCGAGAGAGATGAGTTTTTTATTGAGGTTTTTCATTTTCATTTTCCTTTTTTATCGGTGTTTAATTAACGTTAAAGTTGATTTTATCGTTTTTCTGGTTTTGGAAGAGTTCTATCTCTTTTTTCTTACTTTTCAGTAAAGCCTTCCCAGAAGCTACCTTGACAATAGTGTACTGTCGTACTCTATCACCCTCTTTATACCATTTACCATTAATCTTAACATTTTTGTTAATGGAAGATTCCATTTTTAGTGGTGGTAATTTCACTCTTTTTTTAGTCGCATAACTTTTCTTCTTACCACTCTTATCTGTATTGTAGAGAAGAAATGGACTTTTTGTATGCAGTACGCTTGCAGACTTAACCCCAGTACGTGGAGGCTTGATCTCTTCTATCTGCTTGTTTATCTGAGCATGACTGTCTGCTGAGACATTAGACGAAGCAAGTACGGTAAGTGATGATGCGATTGCAATTATTAGTAGCTTTTTCATTAATATGTAATCCCCCATACTGATAGTTTAAGATCTAGATTAAGCTTTGTTGTTGCTGTTAAGTCCATGTCATGAAGATCAACAACGAGTTTACTCTTCTCCATAGCATTCATAAACCTAATCATATCTTTGTACTTACCTTCTGCTTGTATCTCAAGGTTCAGAACATGTCCAAACTTTGTTTTGTCAGCAGCAAGTCTGTTAGCAAAAAAGTTTAGCTTAATCTTGTTCTTTTTCGCATTTTCAGCAATAGAGTCTATAAATGAACCCCAAACTTCTTGATCATAGAAAAGTTCAGGTATCTTCTCTATCTCAGCCTTGATGTATGTGTTCTCTTCTTTAAGGTTACTCAAACGTGCATTTAAGCCAGTAATATCCTGGTTTAAACGTACGATTTCACTTTCTGGATGGGCCATTAAGTAGCGTTTGTCTGTTGCTATTTTATCTTGTACTTTTAGTTTGGCTTCTCTGATGTCATTGTAACCCTTTTCGGCACTTTCCCAAAAAACAAGGTATGAGAACATTACAAGTACAACAAAAACCATACCGTAGATTAATTTAACATCTTTTTCACTCTTTTGTGCAAAACTTTGGTCAATATCATAAAGATATTTTTCTAGAATATCACTCATTTTAGCACCGCCTTCATCTCACTTAGATAACGTTTTTTCTCTTCATCGTATTTGATCTCTTCAAGTCTAAATTGAAAACGTGAAGTTTTTTTAGATGTCAAGTATTCCAATAGACGTGTAATGTCCTTGTCTTTTGCTGAGATCATATTAAAGGTAAACCCTTTGAAGCCTTCACTCTCGTGATAAGAAAGTTTTTCAAGCTTGACTTTAAACTTATTAAGGTCAGCTGCAAACTCTGTTGTTAGTTTTGCTTTCATTGGGTAGTTGACTTTAATATCATGTATCTTAGTCAAGGTGTTCATCTGGCGATCGAGTTCAGTTTGCTCTGCTGTCACTAACTTAGTAACAGCATTCTTCTCAATCGTCTTAAGATTAATGGTTGCTTGACGGGTTGTTTTAATGCTGTGAACTTCATTGTACTCTGTGTCTAGGAGTGCCTTGTCCATCTGCTCAGCAAAAGTAAGTCCCCAAAAACCAACAGGATAAGAAAAAGCTACGACAAGTGCTATACCTGTAATCGCAATTAGCTTACCACTTGCACGTTGCATGAACTTTGGTGGGCGTGGATAGAGTGAGAAGTTACACTCATAACGCTCATCACTCTCTGTCATTGTGTACAACTGCATTAATTGATGGATTTGATCTACATAGATACCATTGGTGTCGAAACCATAATCAAAGTCAAACGACTTAGAGATAAGTCCAAGATAGGTTTGTGAATACTCATCTAAACCTGCGATCGCACCAATCTGTGATCCAATATAGATTTGGTCAATTGTTTCTAGTTCGAAGGCACGTTTAGCGTAGGTAAGTACATCATTAATATGTAAAAAGAGCTCACCAAAAAGTTTGATCAGGTCACGTTGATACTCTTTGTTCTCAGATGCAAGTCCATCACTAGAAAGTAGTTCCATAAACAGGTTAAACGCTACTTGTTCTCCGTAGAGTTCACAAAAACGCTCATGCATCATTTTAATAGAATATTTCAGAGACTTTGTATAGACAAATTCTTGATCATTATAGATTGTAAAGAAAGCATCATTGTCTTGGAAATAGATGTAACAGTGTACACCGACTTCAGTTACTATCTCACGCTCGTACAGCCCTTTAAGCAGAAGCGGAACAGGAACAATTTGATCAAGGTACTTGATCTTTTCAATGCTGTTTTCAAAAGTCTCATCCATAGTAATTGGATCAACAATAAAGACATGAAAATAGCGCTCTTTGTCATCAAGTTGCTGATCTGACTCAATGAATTGAATATTATATTCAATTGCCATATCTAGTGCTAACTCTTCATACACTTTGTTTTCAATTGCAAATGGAAGATCATCATCAGGAATATTCTTACTCATACCTATAAGTGCAGTAAGAAAATCGTTGGTGTTCAAAAAAGACATTGTATATTGTGTCTTAGAAAAACTTATTGATTTTGCTTGAGATAACTTGCCAGATGTCCCTATAAAGTATGTGTCTTTATAGGGGTTTATAGAAAGGACACTTGTATATGCCGGTTGTTGCGTTTTGTTCATCGCATAAAATCCTATAATTTTATTAAGCCCAAATTAGATTGCCTACACTCATTCATGGATTTACATAAATCCAATCCAACAATCAAATTACAGATATTGATGAAAGAAATCATTATATATCTGTCACTAGTTTCATTTTAACCACATTAAACTTAAATATATTCTTATGTGTTAAATAAAAAGATAAATCTCGGAATATTTATACATTTATTCGCAAAGTACGTGAATAGCATCACTTAGGGGAATATTTAGAGGGTTGTAATATTTTAAAAAAAAAGAGAGATAAATTATTGTTATCAAATGCTGATAAATGGCGTCTATTTCTTAAAGACGACCATCTAAGTAATTGTGTTTTATCACAATATAATTTGTTAGTTGATGTACCCTAACTCTTCGAGCATCTCTTTATCATTTGTCCACCCTTTCTTTACGGAGACAAAAAGTTCAAGAAAGACAGTTTTACCGGCAAGCATCTCTATCTTTTGACGTGCACCTTGACCAATACGTTTGATCGCTGCACCACCCTTACCGATGATAATACCTTTTTGACTATCTTTTTCAATAATGATGGTGGCACGGATGTGCTCGATCTTTCCTTTTTCTTCGATCTTATCGATAACGACATCTGACTCATAAGGGATCTCATCACTGATGTTGTCAAAAATTGCTTCACGAATAAACTCTCTATAGATATCACGAATACGTTCATCGGTCAGGTCATCGGGATCAAAGAGATAAGGGGAGTTGTCAAGTTGCTTTGATATTTGGTTGAGCAGGTCATCTTTACCTACATTTTTAGTTACCGACATCGGGATAAGTGCTTCAAATGAAGATGAAAATGCATTGTATTCCATGATACGTGCTAAGAGCTCTTTTTGAGAGACTTGGTCGATCTTGGAGAGGGCGATAATGTGCTTACGTCCTTTTGATGTTACATCTAAAAAGTGTTGGTAGTATTTGACTGAGTCTGCTGCAGGTGCTAAGTAGACCAGCACATCACAATCACCAATCGCTTTAAGTGCCTCTTCGAGCATAAACTGGTTGAGTACTTTCTCTTTTTCATGCAGACCTGGCGTGTCAACAAAGATGAGTTGGTCATCGTTATGCATGACAATAGCGTTCAGACGACGGCGTGTAGCATTCGCCTTTTGAGAGGTCATAGCAATTTTCTCACCCAAAATCCAGTTAAGCATGGTACTCTTACCAGCATTAGGACGACCAACTAAAGCAACAAAGCCCGCCTTGTGTGGATGCTCGTTATTCACCGATAACCTCTAAGTGGATCGTACCGTGCATGCCGTGTCCGAGTTTGAAGTCAAGGTCGTGGCTACCTGTACTCTTGATCGCTTCTTTATGGTTAATGTGCTTTTTGTCAATCTCTAACCCATGTTGCTCTTTTAGTGCTGTTGCAATCTCATCTTTAGTAACGGCACCAAAAAGGTGACCTGTGTTACCAAGTTTCTTGCTAATTGTTACTTTGGTCTTGTCTAGTTTCTCAGCCAACACTTTAAGATCAGCAATCTCTTGTGCTTCATTTTCAGCTTTTTTGCGCTCTGAAGAAGCATGCTTTTTTAACACTTCGTTAGTTGCGACTTTAGCCAAGCCTTTACCTACTAAAAAGTTCTGACCGTAGCCATCTTTAACCTCTTTAACTTCACCAGCTTTTCCCAAGCCCTTTACATCTTTGATCAATAGTACTTTCATAAATATTCCTGATTTGTTTTATTGTTGTAATTGTAGCGCGTGAAGGTAAAGAGGGAGATAATAGTTGTTTCTAAGAAAAAGAGAGATGTTGTTTTGAAGAATACTTTAAGAAAGATCAAAACAAGGTCATTCCTGTAGAAGTAGGAATGACGAGTAGTTTTGTTTATCTGTTATGACTCTTTTTCACCACCATAAGAGACAATACCATAGCTAAGGTTCCCCACTTTGGTATAACCCATATCTGCCAAGATGCGGGCACAGTGTGCACTACGACTACCAACATGACAGTAAACGATGATGTTCTCATCTTGTGAAAGTCTTGCTTCATCTAAGGCACCGAAGAAGTTACTTGTAGGGATGAGCTTGTCCGCTCCCTTGATGTGACCCATCTGCCACTCCATCGGTTCACGAACATCAACGAGTTTAAAGTCAACCATACCAAGTGCGCGTGCTTCAAGAAGGGCAATGATCTCATCACCATCTAACTCACTTTTGTTAACAAGAATGGCACACTCCTCTTTACTTAGACCACGAGAGTGCTCATGCACAACCTCTTCAATAACTTCTTCTTGCTTTTGCGCTGCTGCAAACTCAGGTGTACAGAAGATCTGACAGTGACAAACACCATCTTCAGGGATCTCTTTCTCTATAGCAGGAGGACAAGGGCAGATACGATCATCAGGCTCACCCGTGACAAAGAAACAAGGGCAGTAACGTTTACCATGCATCATCTTGTTACGTGTCAAACCAAACTGGATACCTTGGTTGATCTCTTGGTCTGGGTTGTAGGCCCAACCAAACTGCTCAACGACTTTATCGGTAAAACGGATGGTCTTTTCGAGGGTATCTTTAAACTCTTGTGATTCTGGATCGATTTTTACGGTGCTCATAATAGGCCTTTAGATGGAAGTTTGTTATGTAAGAACCAGCTCAAGGCTGGCCATAGAAGGATTACTTGTTACGTGCTTTACCGGCAATGATAAAACGAAGTGCGTTAAGCTTGATAAAGCCTTCGGCATCTTTTTGGTTATAGACTTCATCTTCTTCAAAGGTAGAGTACTCTTCATTGAACAGTGAGTCAGCAGATTGACGTCCAACAACGATGACATTACCCTTGTAGAGTTTAAGACGAACCACACCATTAACAAACTCTTGAGAGTTGTCGATAGCATTTTGAAGCATCACGCGCTCAGGAGCAAACCAAAAACCGTTATAGATAAGTTTTGCATAACGTGGCATCATCTCATCTTTAAGGTGCGCTGCTTCACGGTCTAGTGTGATCGACTCGATAGCACGGTGTGCTTTAAGCATGATGGTTCCACCTGGTGTCTCATAACAACCACGTGCCTTCATACCAACAAAACGGTTCTCCACGATGTCAATACGGCCAATACCATGCTTGTTACCATAATCGTTAAGTGTCTTGAGCATAGTTGCTGGGCTAAGGGCTTCACCGTTAAGTGTTACCGGGTCACCATGTGCATAACCGATCTCGATGTACTCTGCTTCATCAGGAGCATTCTCTGGAGAGTTTGTCCATAACCACATCTCATCTTCTGGTTCAGCATTGGGGTCTTCAAGGTGAAGTCCCTCATAAGAGATGTGAAGTAGATTAGCGTCCATAGAGTAAGGGCTTACCGTTGGGTTTCCATCTTTGTCTAGGTGCTTCTGATCGATCTCAATACCGTGATCTTTTGCGTAAGCAAGGAGCTTTTCACGTGAGTTAAGGTCCCACTCTCTCCATGGCGCGATGATGGTTAGTGTTGAGTCTTGACCCAAGTAACCCATTTCAAAACGAACCTGATCATTACCCTTACCCGTAGCACCATGACTTACACCATCCGCACCGGTGATCTTAGCGATCTCCGCTTGACGCTTAGCGATAAGGGGACGAGCAATAGAAGTACCAAGAAGGTACTCACCCTCATAAATAGCGTTGGCACGGAACATAGGGTAGACAAAGTCCTTAACAAACTCTTCACGAAGGTCATCAATAAAGATGTTTTCAGGTTTGATACCAAGCGCCAATGCTTTAACACGAGCAGGTTCAAGCTCTTCACCTTGACCAAGGTCTGCTGTAAAGGTTACGACTTCACAGTTATACTCATCTTGGAGCCATTTTAAAATAACACTAGTGTCTAGACCGCCAGAGTAGGCGAGTACAACTTTTTTAACTTCTTTTTTCATGGATAACCTTTATAGATAATGGTAAATTAATTGGCGGAATTTTAGCTAAATATAGGTAATGAAAAGGTTAATGCACAGTAGTTTAATCTATCTTTGTTAAGCTTGCATTCATGAATCACTATATTACCCTTTTAAAAGCACAACCACTGCTGAGACGTCTCTCACTTATTCAACTTATTGCCTATTTTGGAGCGTGGTTTTCTAATGTGGCGATCTATACCCTTCTTATTCAGATGGAAGTTTCACCTTTTGTTATTGCTATGACAGCGGCACTTCATTTTTTACCCGGTGTCTTACAAGCACCTTTTAGTGGTGTATTGATTGATAAAGTAGCGCCTAAGAAGTTGATGCTCGGGCTTATCGTTCTCCAAATGTTAGCGACGTTACCACTAATATTGGTTGACAATAGTACTTTGTTATGGTTACTTTTTTGTCTTGTCTTTATCCGAATGGGTGCATCGAGCTTTTACTTTACATTAGAAATGTCACTTCTGCCTAGAATTTTAGATTCCAATAGTCTGAAACTAGCCAATGAAATCCACTCTATTATCTGGTCTTTTGCCTATACATTCGGTATGGACATAAGTGGTTTTGTTGTCTATCTTGTTGGAGTGAAAACAGCTTTTTTATAAGATGCTTCACTTTTTGGTCTCGCTTTAGTATTACTGTTACCGGTAGTGTTCCCAGATCTTCAAAAAGAAGGTGGACGTAGTTTTGTTGCGATGTTTAGAGATAGTTTTACTTATCTAAAAAATACGCCACATATTAAGCATCTCATCTTTTTACACGCATTTGTTGGCTTTACTGCATTTGATGCATTAGTGGCTTTGATGGTTGAAAAATATTATGCTCAAGTGATTGCTGTAGCGATTGGGCTAGGATTGATTCATGCCCTACGAGCAGTAGGTCTTGTTTTTGGGCCTATCCTGATTGGAAAGTGGATCAATGTTAAAACGCTACCGTACCTCTTTATCTACCAAGCGCTTAGTATTTTACTTTGGGCTCTCGTCATAGAGGACTTCTACCTCTCACTTATAGCCTCTGTTTTTGTTGGTTTTGCGACAACAACGCTCTGGTCATACACCTATACATTGTTGCAACAGCACACAGACAAGGCCTATTATGGTCGTATTGTGGCCTATAATGACATGGTCTTTCTTCTTACAGTAGCCTTGATATCGGTTGTTGTGGGTCTGATGGTGGAAGCTGGTCTCTCGCTTGCTTTGATCACGGCGATGTTGGGAAGTGTCTTTTTTCTGGCGGCGATCTACTTTGTTTGGATACGTGAGCATTTTAAAATTAGCGATATGGTCGAAGAAGATGTTAAAATGTCACCCGAATTGGAGTTATAAATTATGCATAAAAATATGATCTTTGAAGCACAGGACAAGTCCATCGACTTGACACAGATAACACGTCTTTATCCAGCTGCAACAGTAGATGTTCAAGGTGACTTGGCACAGGTTTCGCTAGAGTGGGCAAAAATGGAGAAGAAACAAGTCGTTCCCATCCATTCTTATGTATTGATCTTTGATATTGACCCACTTGGTGAAGTGCCTAATAACCGTATTGAACTAACCTATGAGAGTGAGTACGAACTGATCGAAGCGATGAAAGAGGTTGCTAAGTATTTTGACTAAGGTCTCATATGCCCGTGATGTATTGAGACTAGCGCTTCCCGCTGCTTTTAAACACCTCCTCGACATTTTACAACTACTCATCGATATGATTATGGTCGGTATGATCAATGTTGCCGCCTTAGCTGCGGTGGGCATGAGCATGCAGTTTATGATGGTCATCAACGTCATTATGACACTCTATATCGTTGGTGGTAATGCCATCATCGCTAGACTTATTGGTGAAGGGCGTAAGAGGCGTGCATCATCGCTTCTTTACACACTAACGCTTTTTGCACTTCTCATCTCGTTACCGATTACTATTTTTGGCTATTTTAATGCCGAGAATTTCTATGTGTGGATGGGTGCTGAGGTTGACTTGGCAAGTTATGGACGAGACTACTTTGAGATCATCATGATCGGTATGCCCTTGATCTTTTTAGATGCGCTGATGTACAACGCGCTTTCTGCTGCTGGTGATACTAAGTCTTCTCTTTACATCAAGATTATCTCTGCCGTGATTAATTTGGTCTTGAATTACCTCTTTATCTTTGGTCACGGAGGTTTTGAAGCCATGGGGATTGCAGGCGCTGCTTATGCCACTATTATCGCTTATACGCTTAACCTCTTGATGTACGGTGTAGTACTAAAACGTAAAGAGGCAAAACTACATCTTGTCACGACCTTGAACAAGCTTGATCTTCTTCGCGCCTTAGCAGTGGGTAAAAATGCTTCGCTTGACAGACTCATGAGTGTAACTTCGTTTATACTCTTTGTCTGGGTGATCACAGCCTATGGTACTTCCGCTATTGCAGGTTATCAGGTAGGTCTTCGTATAGAGGGACTTGCCTTTATGCCAGGCTTTGGTTTTGCCATAGCAGCAACTGCTTTAGTGGGTCAAAACCTTGGGGCGAAAAAATTAGAAGCTGCCTATGAGACGGGTCTCTATGCGATTAAAATAGCCGCCTTGTTTATGGGTTCACTCGGACTACTTTTGGCGCTATTTCCCGAATCTTTCATTATCATCTTTACACACGACAAAGCAACGATAGAAGCCGCATCTAGCTACCTACAGCTAGTAGGGATTTCTCAAGTACCATTGGCGATGACCTTTGTCATCAATGGTGCCTTACGTGGAGCAGGGGCAACGAAAACAACACTGCGGGTGAACGTAACCTCATTGTGGATACTGCGTGTCATCCCTTCACTCATCTTGTACTATCTAGGATTTGAACTGATCTGGATCTTCATAGCGATGACAGTGGAAACCTTCATCAAAGGTGGAGTGTTCTGGTATATCTACCAAAAAAGAGAGTGGCAGAGTATTAAGGTTTAGTTTGGTTGATAGGTGAGGAAGAGGGTAAGTAAAAGCGTTCGGCTACCCTAATGTCACTTCCCCTTATTATCCTTTAACACATGCCTATTTTATTAGCGTCATTGGGTCGATGTGATAACTGTCTTGTGTCACTTCAAAGGTAAGCTCATGATTAACACGACCGATGGTTGCACCCTTCTTAACACGCTTGCCTTTTTTAATGGTAGGTGCTATCTGATCAAGGTGTGCGTAGATGGTATGCAAGCCATTACTGTGCTTGATGATGACGACATTGTCAAGAAGCTGTGTCTTCTTCGCCAAGATTACCTTACCGTTTAGAACCGTTCTTACTTTGGCATTACGACTTCTAGGTTGTAAGGAGACAGACTCATTATAGATTTTGATCTTATAGATAGGATCGGTATAAGGACCAAACTTTTTCACTAAACGGTATCCACTTAGTGGTGCGATGGTCTTTTTACCACGATAGCGTTTAGACTTCACACGTTGGTAACTTGAACCTTTTTTAGACACTTTCGCGTTGCTGTTTTTTTTGTTCTTTCTCGCTTTTTTAGAGGCCTTCGCTTTTTTACTCTCTTCACTCTTAATAATGTTTAGACGTGCTAGGGTATTACTCAAGGCACGCTTTTGAGCGAGTAGTTTGTTGATGGAGCGTTTGTACTTCTTTTTATCTTTTTGCATCTTAGCAATAGAGGCTTTGTTCTCTTTCGTGACACGCAGTAGTTCGGCTCGGTTTTTGTCGATTTTCTGAATGTCTGCTTGGAGTTTGTTTGTACGAGACTGATAGTGGTCTATTGTCTTTGCATTGGCGCT
>JAJRVE010000169.1 GCA_024277445.1 Campylobacterales bacterium | reverse complement strand
CGTACTTTACAACTAAGTTTGAGTCTCAGGGTGTTGGCATAGGACTCTATATGACTAAGATGATTGTAGAAGAGAGTCTTGGAGGTACGCTGAGTGTCTCTAACGGCAGGCATGGAGCAAAGTTTCGCATACTTCTGTAAGCTAAACTCAAGAACATATCTCATTATAAGCCATCTTGTACTATAAATGGCAGACATTAATTTTAAAGAAGTATGTATGAATATTATTCACATAGATAATGCCGGAATTAGAAACGATGCGAGCATGGAGTCGATACAGCTTAAACAAGAGATCTTGGCAAGCAGTGAAGCGACGTTTAGTGCGCATACGAAACCAGAACTTTTTGCTCTTTTACATAAGGCGATTGAGCAGGGGGTTACACCTGTTCTTTTTGACAGCAAGATCGAGACGATCGCTACGCGTGTAAAATCCTTGGGGATCCATGCTTTTGATGAAGAGAGTAGTCACTCTGTTCTTCCTGCTTCAGCGTATGCACTTTTCTTTACTTCGGGGACGACAGGTGTACCGACAGGGGCGATTAAAAACAGAGAGAACATAGAGGGTGAGTTGGATGCGCTTCAGGCTATTTTTGAGCCAGAGAACTTTGAGCGGGTGATCGTTACGGTTCCTTTTATCCATATATATGGTTTTTTATCGGGCTTGATGTTGCCACGACGTCTTGGCTGCGAGGTACTTTTGAAAGAGGAGTACTACCCGCAAGAACTAACCCTTCTGCATGAACACAAAAAGAGTTTGGTGGTGACGAGTCCTGTTTACATCAAGGCACTGTTACGTCTTAAGCGAGAAGTTGACCTTAGTAATGTGACATTTTTATCGTCTACGGGATTGTTGGCTGAAGATGAAGTGGAGCGTTTTGAGAAGCAGTACAACACCAACATCATTCAGCTCTTTGGTTCAACCGAGACAGGTGGGGTGGCGATCAAACGAGGGGTGAATCCTTACTGGGAACCACTTAAAGATGTCTTAGTGACAAAGAACCATGAGTCACGTATGGTGGTAGACTCTCCTTATCTTTCGAGTCATCTTTTTGAAGAGAAGATCACCTTGATGAAACGTCCTTATACGACGACAGATATTATTGAACTTGATGGTAAACGGTTTAAACTACTCGGTCGTGCCAATGAGATCATTAAGATCTCAGGTAAACGTATCTCGATTGTAGAACTTGAAACGCTTATTGAAAATGCGCTAGGTGTTGCTGACGCGTTGATTTGCATTAAAAATGACAGCAGCAAGCTTAAAGATGAAAGCTTAGAGATAAAGATCGCAGGACGTAAGATACCAGATGAGCGTGCGGTGAAAGAACTTTTTAAAAAGCACTATCCCGAGATAAACTTTAGTTTTGAACTCCTTAGTGTTAAGCGTATAGAGAAAAATAACATGGGTAAAAAGATACGCCGATGAGAGTGCTCCTTTTAGCATTTTACCTGAGTCTAAACCTCTTTGCAGGTGTATCTGACTTTGAGAACTACCTTCATGATGAGACAGAAGACCAGACACCTCCTTCTGCCTCTTTTGCTGTTTTAAAAGGTGATGAGATCGTTTATGAGCGAAGCTTTGGGTTTAATGATGCCAAGCAATCTCAAAGAACTTCGCTATAGAGTGTTTATCATGTCTATTCGCTGACGAAGATCTTAGCGGCTACTTTGGCGATGCAACTCGTTGATGAAGGTGTGATCGCTCTGGATGATCCTGTGCAGAAATATCTGCCACGCTTTCGTGCGAAGTATGATGATCAAAATGTAACTGTCACTATCTTAAACCTTCTAAACCATAGTTCTGGCATTAGTGACAGATCATCAGAAGTACGTCCTTTGACGGATGACAACTACTATGCTTACGCTAAGGCGAACGATATAGAGATCGTAGAGTATATAGAACTACCGCATATGCCCGGAAGTGAAGCAAAGTATTCGAGTGCTGAGTACATCATCTTAAGTCGCATCATCGAAAAAGCGACAGGTGAGGATTTTGGCGAATTAGTGATAAAACGTATTGTGGAACCAGCGAAGATGACGCGTAGTGGTTTCACTTACACGGACGCTATGGCTGAAGATCAGGTCTATGGGACGATGAAGATGTTCTCCATCGTCGGGATCGCAATGCGGATGTTTATGGACAGTGCGAACAAAGATCACTGGGATGGAACAACGCAGTGGCTTAAGCAGTTTGACATCGGTTGGTTGGCTGCGGGCGGTTTGGTCGCCCCGATCCATGACATGGCACTCTTTCTTTCAGCGTACCATAACCATATCCTTATGAACGCAAAAACGAAAAACCTTTTTCTTGATACGCCTACCGTGAAAGTAGATGCTTGGATGGCACCACAAGAGGATATCCGTTTTGGCATAGGGTGGTATCACATACGCGATAAAGGTGAATTTTACTACCAACACCAAGGTCTTGGACCGGGGTTTCGTACCATCATCAGGATATATCCAAAATACAACCTCTCTTTTGTCATCTTGACTTCGCAGACAGAAACGGACATTGATAGTTGGGCGGACAGACTGATCGATGATGTCAAAGGTGGGTTGATATAGTGCAAAGTAGAGGTTAAGAGGAGTGTTACAAATGAAACGTATTGTAGTGACGGGGCTTGGGATGATCAATGCTTTGGGAGATACCAAAGAGTCGTTTGAGGCTATTGTTGCTGGGGAGAGTGGTATCGACACCATTACCCTTTGCGACACGCGTGAGCTTGACTGCAAGATCGCGGCTGAGGTTAAAGCCTTTGATGCTTCATCAGTGATGAAAAAACGTGAGCAGAAAAAAGCGGACCGTTTTATCCAACTTG
>JAJRVE010000168.1 GCA_024277445.1 Campylobacterales bacterium | reverse complement strand
TGACACCAGCAGCCATACGTGGCTCGTTTTTGTTAAATGACCAGATACCAAAAATGTTGTTGGCTTCGCGGTAGAAGCGTGAACTTCCCCAACCTGTTTCTAACGCAGCCTGCGCGATGACAATACTAACGGGATGGGTACGTAGACGTTTAAGTAGACAAGGAATGCCTTTAACCTTATAACTTTTTAAGAGACGATCGATGGTTTCTTGTTCTTTAGGAGTTAACTGACTTTTTTGACTAAGTGAATAGACCTTATCATACTGTGCATCAAGACGTGCTTTTACCTTCGTGATGGCAGCAATCGTGTTTTTCAAAAAGAGACGTTTTGACTTTGGGGTTGAAGCGGGTGCTTTATAGGCAGGCTTCTTCTTGACTGCGGGCTTTTCTACTGTTTTTGGTTCTACAGTCGCTGTCGTCGTATTGGTCTCTTGGGTGGTGGAAGAGACCATCGTGTCACGGACTCCAAGATAGACAGCATAGATGCTGGCAATAATAAAAAAGGCGATAATCGCCAATACTGTCTGTTTCATTTCACTCACTTTTTGTACATGTTTTGATACTATATTGTATTAAGTACTCTGTTATCATAACAAAAAAGTGAGCAAATGTTAAATTACAACGATTTACCAAGTCCAGCCTATGTATGTCATCTTAGTAAGTTGGAAGCGAACTTAAAGCTTTTACAGCGTGTGAAGACGCAGAGTGGTGCTAAGATTATTGTGGCACTTAAAGGTTTCGCGATGTGGTCAACCTTTGACTTAGTAAGTCAGTATTTGGATGGTGCTACGGCAAGTGGACTGCATGAAGCGATGTTGGCTGAAGAGAAGATGCAAGGTGAAGTCCACACTTACTCACCTGCCTTTAAAGAAGAAGAAATAGACTTCATAGCCGCTATCTCTGATCATATGGTCTTTAACACACCCTCGCAAGTTATACGCTTCGCCGCCAAAGCTAAAAAAATCAACCCTAACATCTCCATCTCTCTTCGTGTCAATCCTGAGTTCTCATCTTCACCTGTAGACCTTTACAACCCTTGTGGCCTTTATAGTAGACTTGGTACGACCATCGCTAACTTTGATGAGAGCATCTTAGATGACCTTGATGGCTTGAACTTCCATGCGCTTTGTGAACAAGATGTGGATGCGTTAGAGGGCGTTCTTCTTGCTTTTGAGAAAAACTTTGCGCCCTACATCGATAAGATGAAGTACATTAACTTTGGAGGAGGACATCATATCACCCGTAAAGGTTATGATGTTGAGCGACTCATCAGTGTTATCCAAGTTTTTAAAAAGCGCCATAACAACATAGAAGTCTATTTGGAACCAGGTGAGGCAGTAGGGTGGGAGACAGGTGAGTTAGTTTCGACTGTGTTAGATACCTTTCATAACGGCATGAATGTCGCCATCTTAGACACCTCCGCAGAAGCACACATGCCAGACACCTTGGCCATGCCGTACCGAGCAGAAGTTCGCGGGGCAGGTGAAGCAGGTAAAAAAGCACATACCTATAGGTTAGGCGGTAATACTTGTTTAGCCGGCGATATCATGGGTGACTACTCATTTGACAAACCCTTAGAAGTAGGAGATAAAGTGATCTTCGAAGACCAAATCCACTATACCTTTGTCAAAAACACGACCTTCAATGGTATAAAACTACCATCATTAGTGTTAGTACATCAAGATGGCAAAGTAGAGATAGTCAAAGAATTTGGATATGAAGATTACAAGATGCGTTTGTCCTAACAGTTAGGAATCGTATAAGAAGTTCCTTTTCCGTCATACCTGCGAAGGCAGGTATCCACGAGCTTAGTGGTTGCGGAGTTGTTTATACCTCTTTTGTAAAGATCTCTTGTGGAATCCCAACGGGAATAGGATTATAAAGATGTGCTTCTATCTTTTCAGTACCACTCTGCTTGATGAGTTGGTAGGGAACATATAAAAAACGTCCAGCAATTTTTTCGTCTGCTTTATGACGCTCTTCAAGATGAATACGTATACCACTCTCGACAGGGGCCTTGTATTGTGCGGGTATGCTAACCGTTGCGACGATCGCCACACCAGTAATCTTAGGTGCATCAGAGACTTTGGTACGTAATGTCTCAACCAAGGTGTCATAGTGTTCCTCGTAACTGTTCTCTTGTGCTGTGATGCTCTCTATATAACCATTACGATACAAGAGCATCGCAAAAGGAGTAAACTCTTGTGTAGTCTCTAATTTTTCTTTCGCAAACATGATGGCTTCGTTGACCATTTCAAAAAGTTGTTCTTCGTGCATTGTCTCTTCTCTGTTTTTTAGTATTTTAGCGTGTAAACTGTTTATATAAGCAACATAACTTTAAGAGAGTTTAACTCTTTAGCCAAAGGGTAGCTATTTAAGAGAATAACCTCTATAATAATGACAATATAACAAAGGATCGACATGCAACAACTAGACATGAGTTCAGATGAGTTTATCAAAGAGCTAGAAAAGACGAAAAAGTTTACCGACAAAGTAAACAAGCAATTTGGATGGGTTTATAACCCTAATGAAGATGTAAATGAAGGTGTTATCATGGGTCTTGCACGTCACAAGATGCTTTATGGTAAGCGCTACTGCCCATGTTTCATGGTAATTGAAAACGAAGATGGAAAGCATGTGAGTGCAGACAACCGTACCTGTCCATGTCCTCCAGCTATTGAAAAAGAGATTCCTGAAGATGGTAAGTGTCACTGCGGGATCTTCTGTACACCAGAATACGCATCTACTCACGATCAATAATCTCAGCGCACCTTGCACAAAAATCTAACACTCGGCGTACACAAGTACGCTTTCGGTTAGATGTTTTGCACAATCTGCACTAAGCTTATTGTCGTGAGAAACTAACTTTAGGGTGTCTTATTCCCAATTTACATTAAAAATCTATCTCCTACTTATTTACTAGTCAAATAACTTTTTAAATAGCTTTTGATTACTTTTACTCTCTTTATCACCAATTAAACTCCAAAAATAATTGCTTACTTCACTGTCTTGAAAAAGAAGTTCACCGATATCTTTGAATGTGATGGTTATGATCTCCATATCGATGGCGATTTCGTATTGGGCTTTTTTATCGTGTGAGTGCATGGAAAACTCTGGTGGGTAGGGTGCACTCTCTTGGATGAGCGTGTAGATCTGCTCTAAGCAGAGTTCTTGTTGCTCTTCATCTTGAAGTGTTGACCAGTAGTCACTCAGTGTCTTGGCTATTGCTTTGGTGTCGGCTACTTGGAGTAGTTTTTGTTTTGTTGGAGGATTCATAGTCGGATTATACTAAAAGTGGGTTAAGGTTGTGCATGGTGCCGATAACTTTGAAAATATCATCTCAAAGTTATCGGTTAGAAGTTTTACTTTTTAGGAATGAACTTTATAGAAGTGTAGTTAACACAGTGACGGGTGTTCTTAGCGGTCATGTGCTCACCTACAAAGACGTGTCCAAGGTGACCACCACAGTTGTTACAGACAATCTCTACGCGACGTCCATCAGCATCAGGCACATGTTTTACAGCACCATCAATTTCATCATCAAAACTTGGCCAGCCACAGTGGGAGTCAAACTTGGAGTCTGTTGAGTAGAGTGGGGCGTTACATTGACGACAGACATACGTGCCTTCACCTTGCGACTGAAACTCTTCATATTCAGCGCCAAATGGACGCTCAGTACCTTTACGTAAAATGACATACTCTTCTTCGGGGGTTAATGTGTTGTATTCGATAGGGATTTCCTTAAGTTGTTTTGTCTCTTTTGCCTGTACGTTCCAGACATTGAGTAGAATTAAGAGTGATAGTACTATCAGTTTCATAATAGATCCTTTGCTTTTTGTAGATGTCCTTATTGTAAAAGGTTTACATAAACAATTCCAAAACGCGTCTAATTTGTCTTGTAAATCTCCGGATAGTCATTTTTCCAGCGACGGTGTAACCAAAACCACTGCTTAGGATCTTTGTCTATCTGCTTACTTAGCCATGTAGCAAGTGCCTGTGTACCATGTAGAACGGCTTCATCCTCATCTTCGATAGAAGCGACATCGATCTCATCAAAAAACTCAACAACATAGTTTTCATCATCATCGGTATAAGAAATCACTGGGATTATCGCCGCGCCAAGTTTACGGGCTAAAACAGCAGGGGTTGTTACTTGATAGCTCTGTTTGCCTAAAAAATCCACCAAGACACCATCACGTGCATTGGTTTTTGTGTCTCCAAGTAGGGCAATAGAACCCTTTTTTCGAAGTTGCTTGATGAGGGGTTTGAGTGCACCACGATGCGCTACATTGGTGATGCCAAATTGTGCACGTGACTCCAATAGGTACTTCTCAAAATGTGGGTTTGACATCACTTTGTAGATTACAGCAAGTGGTTC
>JAJRVE010000167.1 GCA_024277445.1 Campylobacterales bacterium | reverse complement strand
TTGCTGTCGGTACTGGATTAAGTAGTGACAGCGTTGTTGATGCTAAAGGTGCTTACCTTCTTCCTGGCCTTGTAGACACGAACGTCCGTCTTAAAGATGCCCAACTCAATGCAGCGACCTTGACTAAGGTAGCAAAAGAGGCAGAAAAGGGTGGGGTTACCCGACTGGTACTTGCGCCAGACTGTACGCCGAGCATCAATGACAGTATTGTTTTAGAGTTTGTTCAGGCACATCAAAAGCGTGAGTGTTCTGTTGATCTTATGACAACGATCGCTACGGTGGATGAAGATGAACGTCTTAGTAATATCGCTATCTTGCTTAAAAATGGTGCGATGGCTCCTTATATGACAACGGCGGTGAGCAACAACACAGCATGTCGCATCGCAGAGTATGTACAGATGCATAAAAAGACACTCTTTTGTAAAGCACAAGACACCAGTCTCTCGTCAGTCGGCGTGATGGTGGAAGGTGCTGTCGCTACGAAGCTTGGCCTTGTGGGGATCCCTCCTTTTGGCGAGGTAGTTCACGTTGCCCGTATGATCGAGATAGCACGAAAGTATGCGATCACAATAGTCTTTAAAAGCATTGCTTCTCCACGTTCTATAGAGCTTATTACTAAGGCAAAAGAGGAGGGTGTTCAGGTCTCATGTGAGGTGAGCCTACACCACCTCTTGCAGTGTGATGAAGCTTGTAATGACTTTAACACCACAGCAAAGTTGAACCCACCTCTTGCAGAACGTGAAGCGATGTTAGAACTTCAAAAAGCGTTAAAAGAGGGCAAGATAGACTCCTTAACACTTTTGCATCAACCAAGCTCACCTGTGAACAAAGAGGTGGCATTTTCTGAAGCTGCTTATGGGTGTGAGGCCTTAGCAGATGCTTACCCTCTCTACTACACTAAGTTAGTCAAAAGTGGGATGCTAACACTCTCTCAACTCGTTAAACTCGCGGTAGCTAACCCAGCAAAAAGCATTACGCAAAAAGCGGGTACGATCGCTGTAGGTGAAAAGGCAGACTTGGTCCTGTTTGATCCTGAGGTAAACGCTGTTTTAGACAATACTCTTTCACTTTACAACACCGAGACACTCTTTGGTAGTGTCACAGCACTAAAGGCATAAGGATGAAACAGCTTTTATTACTTCTTCTAGTGACCGTTGGACTTTATGCAAGCACGCACACGGCGAAGGTACTTGAGTTCATAAACAGTGGTGGTTACACTTACATTAAAGTGCAAGATGGAAGTGAACACTACTGGATCGCTATGACAGAGCGTGAGGTTGAAAAAGGTGACACTATCTCTTACAACGAACAAGGTTGGATGCAGCAGTTTCATTCTAAAACACTCAATCGTACCTTTGACAAGATTCTCTTTGCCTCAGATGTAAGCAGCAACAAAAAAGCTGTTAAGACTACGATCACTCCCGATGTAATGTCATCAAAGTATCAACAAAAAGATACCATCACCATCGCTGAACTTTTTGCGCATCGTGAGCGTTATGTGGGTAAGAAGGTTCGTGTGCGTGGTGTTGTCACTAAAGTCTCGCAACAGATTATGAAGCGTAACTGGGTACATCTGCAAGATGGCAGTCGCTTTAAAGGTCAAGATGACTTGGTCTTTACTACCCATGATGCAACGCCAACTAAAAACAGTGTCGTTATAGCAGAAGGAACAGTCGTCATCGACAAGGACTTTGGTTATAGTTATTTTTATCCTGTCATAGTAGAAACTTCTACCTTCTCAGTAAAGTAAGCTATGCAACAGATTACTTGGTCATCACTCATAGAGGCAACCAAACCTTTTCGCGCCAAGATCATACTCGCGCAGTTTGTCGCCTTTTTTGCGGTGCTAGTCTCCCTTCCTATACCGCTTCTTTTTCCACTCTTAATTGATCAGGTCATTTTAAATAAGCCGGCAGAACTCGTTGGCTTTATCGATAAGGTGTTTGATCCGAGTCAGCCTTACTATTACATCTTGATTATCTTAGCTGTGACACTGACACTTAGATTACTGTACGTCATCCTCAATGTTGTACAGCTCCGTCTCTTCATCGGACTCTCAAAGTCTATTATTTATACGATTCGTGTACGTCTTTTGGAGCATCTTGAAAAAGTATCTGTCTCCGAGTATGAAGCCTTAGGTGGCGGTGGTGTAAGTGCTAAGATGGTGACGGATATTGATACGGTTGACGCTTTTATAGGTGTGAGTATCTCTAAGTTTGCGGTCTCTGTTTTTTCTTTGATCGGGATTGCGGCTATCTTGCTTTATGTGAACTGGGTGTTAGGGCTCATCATCTTGATTATTAATCCATTGGTTCTTTTTGTGACGGTACTTTTGGGACGTCGTGTTCGCAAACTTAAGGCGACTGAGAACAAACGTGTAGAGTCTTTTCAAAATGAGCTGAGTGAGACGTTAGATCTGTTTGTGCAGATACGTGCATTTAACCAAGAGAAGCATTACATCAAGAAGATGATAAACAATGCTAAAGCAATCAAAGAGGCGTCCACTGCCTTTGGTTGGAAGAGTGAAGCAGCGGGCCAACTCTCAGGGTTTGTCTTTCTCTCTGGTTTCGAGTTTTTCCGTGCTACCTTCATGATCATGGTGCTCTTCTCCAACCTCTCATTAGGTGAGATGTTTGCTGTCCTTGGCTACTTATGGTTTATGGTGACACCCTTGCAAGATTTTTTACAGATTATCTTCTCGTATCAAAATGCCAACAGTGCGCTAGAGCGTTTGAACGCACTGCTTGCTCTCAAACAAGAACCGCAGTATGAACACAAGTACAACCCTTTTGAAGGACAAGAAGCCAATACAATCCGTCTTGAAGACGTCTCATTCTCTTATGCAGAAAAAGAGGTGTTGCATAATATCTCTTTGAGTATTCCTAAAGGCAAAACGGTTGCACTTCTGGGTTCAAGTGGTAGTGGAAAAAGTACCTTGGCTCAGATCATACTGGGTCTCTATGCTAACGAAAAGGGAATGGTCTATGTTGATGATATCCCTATTGATGAGATAGGGCTTGACCTACTTCGTGATAACATTGCCTTAGTGCTGCAATCACCACGTATGTTTAACGATACCCTGCGACAGAACCTTACGTTAGGACGTGAGGTAGAGGATGACGCACTCTATAAAGCCTTGAGTATCGCGCAGTTTGATACGGTCTTGGAGAAGCTTAGCGATGGTCTGGAGACGATGATTGGTAAAGAGGGCGTTCGACTCTCGGGCGGCGAACGTCAACGTCTGGCGATCGCTCGGATGTTAGTGCACAAACCAAACTTAGTCATCTTAGATGAATCCACCTCTGCGCTTGATGTGCATACGGAGAAGAACCTCTTTACCTCACTAAGTGACTTTTTAGAGGGTAAAAGTATCTTGATTATTGCGCATCGTCTGAGCAGTGTTGAACATGCTGACTATATCTATGTTCTAAATGATGGTTCTATTGTTGAGTCTGGCACGCCAAAAGAGCTTATGGAAAAAGAGGGACATTACAAACAGTTTGTCGATGAACAGCGATGAGTTCAAGTTTTATCCCCATGCGAGGGTTTTCAAACGCCCACTTCCAAACCATCTTACCCACCTTGCTCAGCAAAAATGAGAAAGTCCTTTATAGGCATGAACGCTTAGAGTTAGACGATGGTGACTTTATGGACTTGGCATGGCAAGCCTTACCTAGTGTGGATGAACGTCCTATTATTGTCATCTTTCATGGTCTTGAAGGCTCTGTACGTTCACCCTATGCCTTTAGACTGATGAAGGCATTAGACGCGAAGGGGTTTAACTCAGTAGTCATGCACTTTCGTGGCTGTTATAGTGAACAAAACAGGTTAGCACGGGCTTATCATAGTGGTGAAACGGGTGATGCGCGTTTCTTTATAGACCACTTACATACTTTATACCCTGAACGAGCACTTGGCGCTGTTGGGTATTCACTGGGTGGTAATATGTTGATGAAACTTCAAGGTGAATTAGGAAGTGCTTCGCCGCTTTTTGCTTCAGTGAGTGTCTCTGCTCCCTTACGACTTGAGATGACGGCAGACCACATCAACAGTGGACTCTCCCGTTTTTACCAAAAGATCTTGATGGATAGTCTTAAAAGACGTCTACTTACGAAGTTTGAACGACATGACTATGCATCGTTGATAGGACTTGAGAAAGAGGTTGTCCCTACCTTAAAGAGTTTTTGGCAGTATGATGACCTGTTTACGGGACCAGCGCATGGTTTCAAAAGTGCAGAAGATTATTATGCGCGTTCTAGTGCTTATCCTTACATCTCTAAGATTAAACGACCAACGCTAATTATCCATGCTAAGGATGACCCTTTTATGCCCAGTGCTGTTCTCCCTACACTAGAGCAGTTACCAGAACAGGTGAGCATAGAACTAAGTGAACATGGTGGGCATGTCGGTTTTGTTGGTGGAACACTGCTACATCCTAAATATTGGTTACAAGAGCGCATACCTGCCTTTTTCAGCGAACATATACCTACATCTGTGAATTAAATCAATATTAAAGAAGAATATCAAACATTTCTACCTATAATAGAAGTTATAGGTAGTTAACTACAAGGAAAATTAAACAATGAAAAAATATTGGTACCCACTTTTTATGTTAATGGCATCTGTTATCTATCTACTATTAGAAGCTAACTTGATTGAGATGCACAAAGAGGTCAACTCCTTTGGTTTAGCGATATATGGCAGTATGTCCTTGATCATGTTGATCTCACTTTTTGTTGTTCAGAAGATCGTCTCTATTAAAGAGGTCTATTTTTACCTCTCTGCTGGTTTTAGCTTTGCTTATATATCACTCTTTATTCGTACTGTAGAAGCGATCCATATCTACCCCTTAGAGAAGGTTTATGTTTTTGAAGACCTCTTTAGACTAGTAGGGTTTGGTTTTGTTGTTGCTGCGATCATAAAGTGGATTAAGCATGATGAAGATATTAAAAAAGAGTTATTAGCCTTAGCCAGTATCGATGACTTGACAGGGGTGATGAATCGCCGTGTATTTGACATGGAGCTCAAACGTGACTTTGCAAATGCTAAACGCTACAACAAACCACTTTCACTCATCACGATCGATCTGGATAAGTTTAAAGACATCAATGATAAACATGGTCACTTTTTTGGTGACCTTGTCTTAAAGATGTTTGCTAAAGAGGTCTCAGCAACACTGCGTGAAGGAGATATCTTTAGTCGTTGGGGTGGAGATGAGTTCTGTATTATCTTACATGAGACCAGTGGAAAAAATGCGATGAAAGTCGCAGAGAAGATTCGTTTTGCGGTTAAAAACATTCATGTTAAGACAGACAGTGAACCGATCTACTTTACGATCAGTCTAGGTGTAACAGAGTTACATACGGATGACAGTGATCCAATGGTCTTAATAGACAGAGCAGACAAGGCTCTCTATCAGGCAAAAGACGCCGGAAGAGACAAGAGTGTCCCTCACTAAGCAAACCTCTTTCTAAAGCAAAAGGTGTCTAAAAAACGCTTGAGTTTCTAAACTCAGCAATCTCCGACTCTACCATCTCATCGATCATGATTGTATAGATCTCTTCTAGTAAGTTAGCAGACATACCAAGTGCTAACGCCTTATGTCGAACCTTCGCTATGATCTCGCTAATGCGTTGCGGGTTCTTGACCTCATCAACCGTATCTTTAAAACGCGCAGCCTGCTTAATGTAACTGTTGCGTGCACCGATGAGTTCAACGATCTTGTCATCTAACAGATCGATCTCAGTACGTACTTCTTCTAATGATTTACACTCTTTTAATGCCATTATAATTGCCTTGTTTTAGTTGTCTATATTATAGTGGTTATGAGTAAATAAGGGTAGGGGTAAACAGAGAGTAAGCACTCCATAGAGTGCTAGTGTGTAGGGTTTAGTTAGCGCGGATAAGTTGGGCACTACCCATAATAAGCGTTGCCTCTTTCTCTTCGCCTTCAATGACAGTAATGATCTTAAGTTCAGCGTCACCAGAAGCGTTGTCAATACGGTCACCCCTATAGACTGGATAGCTTTTGTTTAAGACCATATCAATAGTCGAAGACGATGTGGTGCTTGGTGTTGTTGTAGCACTTTCGGGTGCGTCACCACATCCGATGAAAAGTAGGGCTGTTAATGTTAGTAGGTATTTCATCGCTACTCCTTAAAAAGTGATACCGTTATCGGGAACGGTTGTAATAATTTGGATAGTACTGTTGGTCTCAGTAATATTAATAATGTTTTCAGATCCAATGATCTTTTCATAGTAGTTCATAATAAGTTCTTTTAGGAAGTTAATAAATTGTTCCCAATAACTTAGCTCTTCATCTGGAGGTGTTGTATTAGCATCTCCTGGTACCGTTGTTACGCTACAAAACTGATCATCAACACCGTTAGGGAATGGGTTGGCCTCACATGAGACAAAAGGATAGTCACTAGAGAGTATGCTATCCATATTTATAAGTTCTGGTGTCTCAAGTCCTAGTGATAGTGGCCCTTTGAAAATCTTGTTAAACACTTGGAATCGCAATTGATGTGTCTCAAAAAGTTTCATACCATGCGTCTCATTATTAACATAACCATAAAAGTGGTCTGTCGTATCGCTAAAGCCGTTTAAACATGGATACGGAGGTGCTTGGTGCATCCACTGATGATTACCATCAATTGTCTTGATTGTATTAAAAAGAATGTTGAATTCATTGTCTAGTACTGTTGGGTATTGATAAGTATTAGCAACACCTGCCCGTGTAATGAGTAGGTTGATCTGTTCAGGTGAAAGAAGAGAGAGTTTACTTAAGACAACAGCATTGTAGAGAACATGAAAGGTCTCAGGATTAAGCTTTTCATTTTCAAGTGCCATCTCAGCTTCCACACGCTCTGCGATGTCACCAATAAGAAGAAGGTTTTTATCGCTTTCATCGATGCCGAACTGCTCATTAAGTGAGTCGTGACTAACATCTTGGTCTTTAACGGTAATGATTTCAAGTGCAGCTACACCAATAAGGTCGATAATCTCATAACCAAGAGAATCAGAGAGATCTTTTACATTACTTTTAAGTCCTGAAAGTATTGTAAAGTCAACTTTTCCAGTTATGTCATCTAAAAATGAAAGCTCATCTTTAATCTTATTAGAGATGTTACAACTACCTTCTACAGCTTGTGCCCCAAGTGTTGTAGGATCGGTAAATGAAGTACCATAGCAGTTGATCCAGTCAGTAAGTTGGGAATAGGTTTCGCCATTAACATCCATAAAGCCTTGATTCATACGTGAACTTGCTTTGATGTATTCATCAATAGCATGATCAATTTGTGTTAACCATGCTTTCTTAAAACTATACTTTTCGATGTTATAGTTAGCCTTGATCTGAGTAATTTTATCAAGCTTAGTGCGTAAAAAATTCTTCTCTTCACAGGCTTCATCTTGAGATGAAAAGATAGAGAAAAGAATTTTTCCAGGGTACCAACCCGTATTACAATCTTCTGTTGCTACATCAAAGTCAGTATCAGTACTCGTCTCAGTGTTATCATCATCAAGTGCAGCGATCTTCTGACGGAATTCATACATCTTAGCTAAGTAATTAGCAGTTGATGAAAGTGCGTACTGCTCAGCTACATCTTCGTTCATTAAAAGTGTAGTTTTAATGTAGCTAATAGGTAGGTCATCGTTGATCGCAACAACTTCAAATGGCTCACCGATATAGTTTCCATCACTGTCAACAAGATCAGGCAGACGGTCACTAATATACTTCTCTAAAAAGATGTGACGTTTTTCAACATCAGTCTCACCATCATTCATGTCGAAGATATCACCTGCATACATGTTGACATAGGTGTGTGCAAAAGTGTCAGAAGCACCGTGACCTAAGAAGCCATAGGCGAAGGCTTTTTCTTGAGGTGTCTCAGCTTTTGAAAGTACCCACTTAAACCACTCATCACTTTTCCAACCATGGGTAGTGACTTCGGTCTCATCGTCAATGAAACCATCTTCAAGACCAGGGTGGACTGTAACTTGACCACCAATAACATCTGGAAAACCATCTGGACCGATGTTGCCCATACGATAAACACGCTTATTCTCTAAGATAGCTGACGCTACTGAAGGATCAACATCAAACTCACCATAAGGTGCGATAGTCAGTTTGCCATCTTCAAGATCGTTGATGACCTCTTGCGCGATCCAAACGTGTGAACGGGTGTCGAATGCCAGCAGAGAAGATCCTGCAAGGAGCAGTGGTAATAATATTTTCTTCAAGTGTACCTCTAATGTCACAGCAGTAAAAATGTGACGAATTAATATTGTGTTCTAATAATAGTTATAGTACCTACTTATTACAGTAGTTACATAATAAACTATTATACTATAGGGAGTCTAAGGATGTGATAAAAATGTGATTTTAGGGCGTTATAGCTCGGTAATTGATCTTTTGAACATGAAGGCGTTCTAATCCTGAAGGGAGTGAATAGCGTTTAAACTGATCCCAACTTTTAGTTTGGTTACTGCCCCATGCCACTTCTGAAAAGGCGAGTGCTCTCGGCCATACAAGGTAATCAGCGATCTTTTCACTCAGTGCCGTTTCACTCCAAAGGCAGGCGTGGACTCCATTTACGTATGATCTGTTTTTAGGATTAATTTTGGAGTGTAACGGTTGGTAACTGTAAACCTCTTTTGTATCTGTTGGACCTGCCCAAGTGTGTCCGTATTCGTTTTTAGACTTAATGTACTGCTGATCGAAGTAGAGGAATTGTGCCGGTGAAAAGATGACATTTTCACCTCTGTTTACACTGTTTAAACCTTTACTATCTCCTCTCCATGCCATAAAAATAGTCTTGTCTCTCAGGTTACTTTTAGTGCGTCTTATCTCTTGCCAACCGATTAAAGTACGATGATGTTTAGCCAAGATCTTATCCATACGTGAGAAAAAATAGGCTTCAATCTCTTGGTTATTTTGAAGATGCTCTTTGTACATCAATCTCTTTACAGAAGGGGAACCACGCCATGCTCCTTTAGGAACTTCATCACCACCAAGATGGATATACTCAAAGGGAAATAGGGTGGTAAGTTCTTGAATGACATTGTCTAAAAAGGTGTAAGTCGTTTCAAGTCCAGGGTCTATGGTGTTGTTACGCACTTTTTGTATGGATTGGTAGCTACTGGTATCGTTAGGGTTTTGCAGAAGGGTAGGGTAACTCATGACGGCTGCCTTAGCATGACCCGGTACATCGATCTCGGGTAAGATGTTGACACTTCGAGCAGCAGCATAGGCTATGACTTCTTTAATCTCCGCTTGGGTGTAGTACCCTTCTTGTATCTTCTCTTTAGTACCACGCATAGCAGGGTAGAGTGAAAAAGGAAGTTTTGTACCTGGTCCACGTTTTGCACCGACCTCAGTAAGCAGAGGATACTTCTTGATCTCAATACGCCACCCCTCATCATCAGTAAGATGCCAATGAAATACATTGAGCTTATGTTGCGCCATACGGTCGATAAACTTTTTGACATAGGCTTTAGAGAAGAAGTTTCGTGAAGTATCAAGCATCATACCCCGCCATTGATACTGAGGAACATCATAAACGGAACAAGCGGGCAGAGACCAACTTTTTATAGGTGTAGTGTTTGCTTCTTCATTCCAAATTAAGGGGTCTAAAAGTTGCATCAACGTCACGGTAGCGTAGAAAAAACCAGCCTGTGTACTTGCTTCGATTTGAACGGTATGCGGTCTTATCGTTAATCTATATGCTTCATCAGCCAGTTTAGAGTTGCTTTGGTACTGTAAACTATTGTGTGTTGTTGCACTTTTTTTGAGGGTATATCCAGCATTACGTTTGAGGTGATCTTGTAGGTATGTTATGGCATTTGTTGAGAGATTAGTATCTGCCCTATAGTGTGTAGTATTACTAATAGTGAAACTTCCCTCCAGTGAGTGAAACTGCTGTGGTGAAGGAATGATGTTGTATTGCAATGGTGTAGCGTATAGTGTAAGGTATAAGAGTGTCAGTGAAATAGAGAGTCTCGTCATTATTTTCATAAGGTGATTGTAGCATAGTGGACTAATATTGTTT
>JAJRVE010000166.1 GCA_024277445.1 Campylobacterales bacterium | reverse complement strand
TCACGTGACTAACACAGCGGTTATCGGTACCTTTATCATCACCAAAGAGTCAGGTGTCTCTGCTGGTGTTCGTCGTATCGAAGCAGTGTGTGGAAACGCAGCCTATAACCTCTTTAAAGAGCAACGTCATACCCTTAGAACTGTTTCAGAAGAGGTTAAAAACCTTGATGTAGTCTTGGGTGTGAACAAACTTAAAGAGCAGGTTAAAACACTCAAAGAGGAAGTCAAAGAGGCCTTAGCCGCTTCTAAAGAGGAACTTTCTGCAGACACCATTAATGGCGTAACGGTGATTATCGAAGAGATTAAAAGTGGTGATGTTAAGACACGTATTGATGAGCTTAAAAATGCCAATGACAAAGTAGCCGCAATGCTCTTTCAAGTTAAAGGCGACAAGGTGATTATTGCCGCAGGTGTTAAAGACGCCAACGTTAAAGCCGGTGACTGGATCAAGAACATTGCCCCTATCTTAGGTGGTGGTGGCGGTGGTCGTCCTGACTTCGCACAAGCAGGTGGAAAAGATGCTTCTAAACTACCCGAAGCAAAAGAGAAAGCACTTTCCTTTGTTACTGAGGCACTAGCTTAATGAAAGCAGCTATGGTCGAGTTCTTCTGGAACAACACAGAACTTCTAGTCTTTGTACATGTTTTGAGTGCCGTAGTTTGGGTTGGCGGTATGATTGCGATGCGTTTTGCCGCACACTACTCCTTTCAAGAACTTGAGGGCGAGCAACGTCTTAAACGAACTGCACAAGCGCTTGGAAACTTATTTAAAATCGTTGCACCGTTTATTATTATCTTGATCCTGACGGCAGTGCTTATGGCAGTAGGTTGGGGCTTTAGAGCAGCAGCGGTAGATGCTAGTGGTAATGTTATCGATGAGGTAGCTTTTCATGTTTATCAGCTGGTTCACACCAAAGAGGCCATCTGGATGGTAATGGCGATGAACTATGGCTATATGGTTTGGCGTCTGTTTAAAGCGAACAAAGCCTTAGCGATAAATGATCTTTCTATGGCTAAAAAGATGCTAGGCATGATCGGTAAATACCTCGTGCCTTTGAACATTACCCTTGGTCTAATCGCTATTTACCTTGGTGTGGTGCTTCGTTATTCTCATGCATAAACGGAAAGATTCATCACCTGACCCTATTATTCGGCTCTGCTCTCAGTCTGAGAGTCGGGCTTCTATCTTGCGTCAGGCAGGTATAAACTTCATTCAATCTCCTGTTGATTATGATGAAGAACAGATCGTTGCTAACTCTCCTAAAAACTTTGTTTATCAAGCTACGGTTGGTAAATATGAGGCAGCTTTAAAAACTTTTGATTATAGAGAGATGCCTCTTTTAGTTTCTGACACTGTTGTCACCTCACAAGGTAAGATTCTTCGTAAAGCAAAGTCCTTGGAAGAAGCGCGCACTATTTTAATGACACAGAGTGGTAACATTACGTCGATTGTGACCTGCATGATCTATAAAAGTGAAAAACTAGAGATTATCGATATCTCATCTACAGACTATATTTTTGAGCCATTTGACGAGACTGACTTGGAAGCTTACTTAGCTTCAGGTGAGTGGCAGGGTAAAGCTGGTGGATGTATGGTGGAAGGGTTCTGCAAGCCTTACATCAGAGAAGTTAAAGGGTATGAGTCGTGTGCAATGGGTCTGAGTGTTGAGGTCTTACAAGCGTTTATATAAACTTCTTCCTCTAACCATTTGTATTCTTTAATGTTGTATAATCTAAGATAATTACAAAAGGATCATCATGGAAGCTGTCAGCATTATCAGTATTGCGATTATTATCGCGGTTTTAGTCATCATTGTTAAGGGGATTAAGATCGTTCCTCAGTCACGTGCTTATGTCATAGAGCGTCTTGGTAAGTACAACCGTACGATTGAGGGTGGTTTCCACGTTATTATCCCTATTGTTGACTCTGTTGCAATGGCGGTAACCAAGCAAGAACAGATCATTGACATCCCCCAACAGAGTGTAATTACTAAAGACAACGTTAACATTAGTGTGGATGGTCTTGTCTTCATCCAAGTAGAAAATGCCAAGATGGCAGCCTATGGAGTGGTTGATTTTAAACGTGCGATTGCTAACCTTGCGACGACTTCACTGCGTGCTGAAATCGGGCAACTGGCTTTAGATGAGACACTCTCTTCTCGTGACACCTTAAATCGAAGTATTTTGATGGCCTTAGACGAAGCCTCTCAAAAATGGGGTATCAAGACCATGCGTGTTGAGCTAAGAGATATCTCTGTACCGATGGAGATCGAAGAGGCAATGAACTTACAGATGAAAGCAGAACGTGAAAAGCGTGCTATTGAGTTAACCGCTACCGCGAACAAAGAAGCGACGATTCGTGAGGCAGAGGGACAGCGTCAAAAAGCCTTTTTACAAGCCGAAGCGATTGAGCGTATGGCGGATGCAAGTAAGTATGAACAAGAGAAGACGGCGGAAGGGCAAGCTAAGGGTATGGAGATGATCAATATAGCGATGGGAGCGAATCCTCATGCAGCAGAGTTTCTATTAGCAAAAGACCGTGTGGCTGCTTTTCATGCGATGGCAGAAAATGAGTCAAATGATAAAGTCATTGTTCCTTATGAAGCAACAGAATTTATCGGTTCTCTCTCCATTCTAAAAGAGTTTCTAGGTAGTAAAAAAGAGGTGAACCTCTAATGGAAGCCATAGACTGGGCCTACCTTTTAGCTATAGGCATTGTTCTCATCGGTATTGAAGCACTAATCTTCTCCTTTGTTCTTTTATGGATAGGGATAGGCTTTGTAGCCGTCTCGGCATTGAGCTACTTTGGACTGTTTGAGAGTGGTTTTGCTCAGATTGCGGTAGCCGTTTCCATCGGTTTAGTTCTCGTGTTAGCACTTCGAAAATGGAGCATGAACCTTATTAACAAAAGCGAAGATGACACAGAAGAGAAGATCCATTCTGGTGGTGTTGGTGTTATAGATGGTGGTATGATCAAGATGAATGGCACTTACTGGCAGAGCGATGATGACTTGAGTGCGTACAAAGATGGTGATAGAGTTGAGGTCGTAGACATAGTCAACAATAAGGCACAACTTGCCTAAAGAGGTTTATGCAAATGAGTTGGCAGCACTAAAACATTCAGGTCGTTATAGAGAGCGTCGGGTCTTTAGTGATGACGTGATTGATCTGGCCTCAAACGATTACTTAGGCTTGGCACACAACAAAACAATACTTCAAGAAACCATCACTGAACTCAATGACTTAGATGCGCATGCGGCTAAAGCATCGATGTTGGTCAATGGTTACACTAAGGTACACCAAGCATTTGAAGAGGCTTTGTGCGAGGCAAATGGCTTTGAAGCAGGGGTGATCCTCGGTTCCGGCTTTAATGCTAATATCGCGATGATAGAGACGCTTGTTCGTAAAGGTGATGCGCTTTTTATGGATGAGAAGTATCACGCTTCTGGGGTCTTGGCTTCTAAGCTTATAGATGGTGAGTTGCATTACTTTTCACATAACTGTAGCTCCGAGTTAGAGGCACTACTAAAAGCCTCTACCGCCAAGCGCAATATTGTTGCCGTTGAGGGCATTTACTCTATGGATGGTGACTTAGTCCCTCGTGAGATCATTATGCTCGCAGACAAATACAATGCTCTGTTGATCTTAGATGAAGCACACAGCTCAGGCGTGATTGGCCCTAAACTGATGGGCATTTTGGATCATTATGACATTGTGGTGAAACCTAATCATATCAAGATGGGAACACTCGGTAAGGCCTATGGTAGTTTTGGTGCTTACATCTTAGCGTCAGAGCATATTATAGACTTTTTGATCAACCGTGCGAAACCCATCATCTACGCAACAGCACCTTCTCTGTTTGACACCCTGTTAGGGCATCAATCGTTGCGTTACATCTTACAAAACAGTGAAAGATTATGTAGTGATATCGCTAGGCGTCAAGCGATTGTCAAAGAGGTGTTTGGCATTGAAGTCGAAGGTCTGATCGTGCCTATTGTACTAAATGACAACCGTAAAGTAATGGCGATACAAGAAAAGTTACTTGAGAAAAAGATTTTAATAGGGGCGATTCGTCAACCGACAGTCCCCGCTGCGATCATCCGTTTTATCGCTAGACTTGGGGTAGATGAGAGCGCGTTTAAAGCGTATTGTTTAGAGATAAAGCATGCGATAGAGAGCGTAACGTAGGGTCTTTCAGGCGATTAACCTGATTTTGGATAAAATAACTACTATTTTGTTAATCAATAGGGTCTTATGAAGATAAAAAAACTCAAGGTCACTCATGAAGATAAGGTCTTAGTTGACATTAGCTTCACCATCGAACACTCTTTAGCCTTAGTCGGTCAAAGTGGTAGCGGTAAGAGTTTAACACTTAAAGCACTGCTGGCGATGTTGCCTTCGCAGTTACGGTGTGAACTTGAGTTGAATGCTGACTTTGTGTTGGAACGTGGCAAGAGTATCGCTTTTGTGCCGCAAAACCCGTTTACGGCACTTTCGCCACTCACAAAGATCAAAGATCAATTCTTTGTGGATGAGGCTAAGATGGAGAGTCTATGTCGTAGTGTTGGACTTGACATGGAACTGTTGAAGCGTTTTCCACCAGAGCTTTCTGGGGGACAACTTCAACGTGTGGTGATTGCTATTGCCCTGAGTGGTGATCCTAAGTTGTTGATGCTTGATGAGCCGACGACCGCTTTAGATCCAACAACACGCGTGGTGATCATAGAACTTTTGAAACGTCTGCAAAAAGAGCAGGATTTTAAGATCTTGTTTGTGACACACGACATGCACTCTGCTTCGGCCTTGTGTGATGAGATCTGTGTGATTAAAGCAGGTAAAGTACAAGAAGATGGGAAGATGGATGAAGTGGTAAAACACCCACAAAGCCCTTATACAAAAACATTAATTGAAGCAAGTTTTGCAAACAGGAAATTTAGAGAATGAATATAGAAGAAGTATTGGATCGTAAAGAGAACCGCGAAAAAGGGCTTAAAATAGAAGTGCCTAATAAAAAGAAAAAGTCGGGCTGGAAGAAGCTGATGGTTGTTGTCATCTTGTTGCTTGTCATCTTCGGTCCTATTGTTTTTGTGGGCTCGATTGCGATGAACTTAACCTACGATACGAGTAAGTTAACGAGTGAGTACAACCCAAAGGTCTCTTCACGTATCTACGATACCAATGGCGATAAGATAGCCAATGTGTTTGAAGGTCGTCACCGTTTTTATGCTCCGTTTGATGAGATCCCACCTCAGATGGTTGAGGCACTTCTTGCCATAGAAGACACCTCGTTTTTTGAACATGGCGGGATTAATTATGATGCGATTATGCGCGCGATCATTAAAGATATCAAGGCGATGGCGATGGTTGAGGGTGCGAGTACCTTAACACAGCAGTTGGTTAAAAACACGCTACTGACACGAGAAAAAAAGATTTCTCGAAAGATCAAAGAGCTTATCTTGTCATATAAGATCGAAGCAGAGCTCACGAAGGTCGAGATCTTAGAGCGTTATTTTAATGAGATCTATCTTGGGCATAACTATTATGGTGTTAAGACTGCGGCAGATGGTTACTTTCATAAAGAGCTAAAAGATCTGACACTTAAAGAGATGGCGATCTTAGTGGGTCTTCCAAAGGCACCAAGTTATTATGCACCAACGAAAAATTATGACATCTCATTGGGACGTGCCAACCGTGTTGTAGAACGTCTTTACGCACTTAAGTGGATCGACAAAGAACAACATGACAAGGCCTTAGCTGAGAAGCCTGTTGTTTACGATGAGACGCTGACACAGAACAAAGCGCCTTACATTGTTGATGAGGTTATCCGTCGTCTAAAAGGGGAATTTCCAGACTTTAAGACGGGTGGTTACAAGGTCTATACGACTATTGATCTGAAGATGCAAAAAGCAGCACGTGAGGCGATGACCTATGGTTATGAACAAGCTCAAAAACGTCTTGTAGCTGAAAATGAACGTGCAATAGAAAAAAAGATCAAAAACTATGTTCCTTACGCAGACCAAAATCTTACGAAGTTTAATGGTGCGATGATCTCGGTTGATCCTAAACTCGGTGAGATCCGTGCGATGATAGGTGGAGTTGACTATAAGAAAAGTTCGTTTAACCGTGCTACACAAGCCTATCGTCAACCAGGTTCTGCCTTTAAACCTTTTCTTTACCAAGTGGCCTTAGACTTTGGACTTTCACCGGCTACAAAACTTGTAGATATTGCGCGTACCTATGATTTTGAGAGTGATCAAGGTAAGGACTCAAATGAGACACGTCGTTGGAAACCAAAGAACTATGAAAACAATTTTAAGGGCTTGATCTCTCTACGTGAAGCCTTGGTGCACTCGCGTAACCTTGCGACGATTAACCTCGTAACCGATATCGGGATCAATACGATTAAAAGCAAACTAACAAAACAGTACGGTATTAAAGATCTTCCAGGTGACCTCTCGTTATCTCTTGGAAGTGTGACCTTAACGCCAGAGCGTTTTGCACAGTACTTTACCTCTTTTGCCAATGGTGGACAGTTAACAGACTTACGTCTTATCAACTATGTTGAACAAGGTGGCGACACAGTTTGGGAACATCCTGAACAAGTAGTTAAGAGGGTGACTGAAGAGCGTCAAGCCTTTTTGATGACGACTATCTTAAGAGATATCGTCTCGCGTGGTACGGGTTATCGTGCACGTGCTTGGGGCATAGAGTTAGCCGGTAAGACGGGCACAACCAATGACTCTATTGATACATGGTTTGTCGGTTACTCACCTTCGATTGAAACAGTTGTTTGGTTTGGTAATGATGATAACTCGCCACTTTGGAACAGAGAACAGGGTGGTTGGACAGCAGCACCTTCATTTAGCTACTACTACAAACAACTCATCAAGATCTACCCACAGATGCCTCGTAAGTTTGAGAAGCCTGATGATGTGATCGAAGTGACGGTTGAGGGTAAAAAGAAAGAGTACTTTACGGACATCTCTAAACCACCTAAGGCTGAAGTGAAAGCCGAAGCTGATGAAGAGTTACTCTTCTAAGGAGCTGATATGAAAAAAATTATTGCTTTTTTAACACTCTCACTAACACTCTATGCAGGCTCTTTTAGTGCTGGCAATATTGGGCTTGGTTTAACAGTAGGTTCTGGAAGTGTGAGTTATACGACGCGAGGATCACAGAGCTATTTTATTGCGGGTGTGAGTGCTGATTATTTTCTTATTGATGGTTTAGCCATTGGTATAGGCTATCGTGGGTGGTTTGGTAGTTCTCCTACCATTCATCAAGGTACGATACCTCTAACGTATTACATCCCAACAGGAAAAAGCTTTCGTCCTTATGGCGGTGCCTTTTATCGCTACACCCAGTTTTCTGACAGCAACTATGATAGCTACAGTAGTGCTGGTGTTCGCGTAGGTGGTGCGATGATGTTTGAGGGTGGTTATGTTGGTTTTGGATGGGTTCAAGAGTATTATCTTGATGCGTCAGAGCAAGATAATAGTAGTTCAGGATATCCTGAAGTTGTGGTTGGTTTTAGCTTTTAAAGGCTCGGTTGATCGCACTAAAGAGTGCTTTGATTGATGCTAGTGTAATATCACTGTCTTTTCCTGCACCAAAGAAACGCTCACCTTTGTCTGTCTCGATCTCAATGTAAGCAACAGCCGTAGCCGTTGACTTCTCACCACATGAGTGCTCTGAATACGAGTTGATCGTAAAGCTGTTTGGATAGTCTTTTAACAAGGCTTTACGACAAGCATCGATGGGACCATTACCTTCACTCTCTGCAACGATCTCTTTACCATTATAACGGTACTTAAGTTCACACCAAACAGCGTTGTCACGTGTAGAAGCAGAACGAGAGATAAAGCTAATATGCTCATCTTGTTTAAAATAACTCTTCTCGAAGATAGCTAAAATGTCATCATTGCTTAACTCTCTCGCCTCTTTGTCCGTTACCTCTTGAACGATCTTACCAATCTCTGGATGCATCGCTTTAGGTAACTGGTAGCCAAAACTGTCTTCCAAGATATAAGCAACCCCACCTTTACCCGACTGAGAGTTGATCCGGATAATACTCTCATACGAACGACCAACATCTTCAGGGTCTATTGGTAGGTAAGGCACTTCCCAAAATGGCTCTTCTTTAGCACGTTGGTATGCTAGACCTTTGTTGATGGCATCTTGATGTGAACCCGAAAAAGCCGTATAGACTAACTCACCCACATATGGATGGCGCTCATGTGTCTTCATGTCGGTACAACGCTCAACAACGTCTAGCACTGTGTTGATGTCACTAAAGTCAAGCCCTGTATCTAAGCCTTGGGTGTACATGTTTAAGGCCAAGGTGATGATGTCAACATTACCAGTACGCTCGCCGTTTGAAAGGAGGGTTCCCTCTACTCTGTCAGCTCCTGCAAGAAGTGCAAGTTCGGTCGCTGCGACGGAGGTTCCTCTGTCATTATGCGTATGCGTTGAGATCAAGACGTGTTCACGATTATCTAAGTGACGACTCATCCACTCGATCTGGTCTGCATAGACGTTTGGTGTTGCCATCTCTACCGTTGCCGGTAAGTTGATGACCACTTTACGCTCTGCTGAGATGCCCCAACGTGCAGTAACCGCGTTACAGATCTCAGCAGCAAACTCTAACTCAGTGCCTGTAAAGGACTCAGGTGAGTACTCTAATGCGATCTTGCCATCATGCGTTGCTTCGTACTTTTTAACAAGGTCAACACCCTCTAGCGCTAAGTCTATGATCTCTTGGCGCTCTTTTTTAAAGACGATCTTACGTTGAGCGACAGAGGTTGAGTTATACAAGTGAACGATAGCTGACTTCACTCCTTCAAGTGCCTCAAATGAACGCTTTATAAGGTGCTCACGTGCTTGAACAAGGACTTGAACGGTAACGTCATCAGGGATGAGCTTATCATCGACTAGCTTACGTAAGAAGTCAAACTCCACTTGTGAAGCAGAGGGGAAGCCTACTTCAATGGTTTTAAAACCAAGGCGTAGCAGGAGGTTGAAGAGTTCAAGTTTTTGTTCAAGGTTCATCGGTGTAATCAGTGCTTGGTTGCCATCACGAAGGTCAACACTACACCAGATAGGTGCTTTTTCGATTACATTAGATGGCCACTGTCTATCGGGCAAATCAACTTGAGGGTAGGGACGGTATTTTCCATTTTGGGTATTCGCCATAGAAAATCCTTTAAACTTAAAATTCTGATAACTCCTGCTAGACTTATCATTGGCGCAATTATAACAAAGTGCGATGTGAATTAAGGTAAGATAATAGCGATTAATAGAAATCTCTAAGCATAGGATTATGATGCAAGCAAAAACAGTCTCTTTGGTCTTGGGTAGTGGTGGTGCTCGTGGTATGGCACATATAGGAATTATAGAGTGGTTGGAAGAACATGACTACAAGATAGAATCCATTTCGGGCTGTTCGATGGGTGCCTTGATCGGTGGTTTTTATGCAACAGGAAAACTAGACAATTACACCGCTTTTTTACGAGAACTAGACACGATCGGCATTTTAAAACTCTTAGATTTTAAAGGCTCCGGTGGTCTGGTCTCAGGCGAGACCTTGATGGCAAAGCTAACAGAGTTAATAGGTGATCCGCTCATAGAAGAGTTGCCCATACACTTTACAGCTGTGGCATCGGACATAAATGAAGAAAAAGAGATTTGGATGAGCAGAGGCTCGTTGATGAAGGCGATACGCGCTTCCATCTCTTTACCACTTTTTTTTACACCCTATGAATATAATGGACACCTGTTAGTTGATGGTGGCGTCTTAAACCCAGTGCCTATTGCACCCACTTTTCATGATAACACAGACCTTACGATTGCTGTAAATTTGGGAGGGAAGGTAGACTTAGATCTTGTTTTAGCCAAAGCGGTTTCTGATGATCAGAGTATGAGTGCCAAGATTACTGAGTACTTTAGCACTATATCACTTCCTGACGCACTCTCCATGAAAAATGGAGTCTATCAAGTAGCAGACAACTCGTTTGATGCGATGCAAGGGACTATTGCGCGTATGAAATTGGCTACCTATCCACCCGACATAGAGATAGAAGTTCCCCGTAATCTCTGTGGTACCTTAGAGTTTAATCGTGCGGATGAGATCATAAAGTATGGTTATGAACTGTGTGAAAAGCTTCATAAAGAGGGTGTGCTATAACGATGATATAAGAAGGATTAGTTACAGCAGGGATGGACTTCTAAGGTAAACTCTGCACCACGTTCGGTGTTGGCAACATAGAGTTGTCCATTAAGCTTTTGGGCGATCTGTGCGCTCATATAGAGGCCGATGCCTGTGCCATCTTCTTTAGAGGTGACGTTCGGTTTGAAGATATCTTTGATGATGTTATCAGGGATACCACCGGCATTGTCCTCGATCTGTAAGATGACATTGCCATCTTCTTCATAGAAACGAACATAGATCGCACGGTTTTTACGCTCGCGTTCATTGAAGGCATCTTTAGCATTGGCGATGATGTTTAAGATGAGGTGCTTAAACTCATTTTCTATCCCCGTTATAATGACTTCTTTTTCGCTCTCTATATGTACTTCGATCTGATTACGTAGAAGTTCATCTTTCATTAAAAGGGTGACGGTCTGAATACAGCGTTTAAGGCCAAAAGGTTCAGGCTCTTTGTCTGGGCGAAAAAAGGTTCTAAACTCAGTAAGTGTTGTGATCATGTGCTGGATCTGCTCATCGGTGTCTTTAAGCATATTATCAATGTAGGCTTTGTCGACAATCCCCTCTTCAAAATCCATTTGCAACAACTGACCAAACATACTGAGTGCATTTAAGGGTTGTTTCCACTGGTGTGCGACTGCGTCCATCATCTCACCCATGGCTGCCATTTTCGCTTGTTGCTGGAGCATCTTCTCTGTTTTGAGGTGTGCTGCTGTCTCCTCTTTAACAAGTTTAGTCAGTTCATATTTGTAACGTGTAAGCTCTTTTTCTTGACGTTGGAGTTTTTCGTTGTAACGAGAGTTTTGTTCTACCAACATCGTGCGAAAACGGACATCTTGCATGTACTGTTTGGAGAGAAGTAGGACATTTTGGTGCAGGTCGGGGTGTGACTGGCTACTGAGGTTTAGTACAGTAGTAAGAAGCTCTTTTGTTTTCTCTTTAGTCACAGTACACTAATCCTAGGTTATTGAACGCAGGGCATTCAGTTTATTATTCAATGTTATAACACGGTTTGGATAAAGCAGTGCTGATATAGGGCAGTTTGAAAAGAAGTTTAGAAAGAAAAAAGGGGAGTGTGTGGTTTGATGCCCGAAGGCACCAAAAGTTTGCTAAATTAGCACTGGTACGTAGTTTTGAACTCGTAAGCAGTTGGGCGACCTTCGTCTGGGTAAACATCACGGTCAAATCGGTAGTGCTGGTAAGCGTTGATGAACTCTTCTGTGAACACTGGCTTAAGGAAGTCATGATCTTCGATAAGACCTTCAAGTGCTTCACGAAGTGTGTGAGGCATCTGCTTGATACCTTTTTCACGGATCTCATCAAGAGAAAGCTCATAAAGATCTTCATCCATTGGACCAACAGGAACATCTTTGTTCTTGATACCATCAAGACCTGCCATCATCATAACAGCAAATGCAAGGTAAGGACAAGAAGTAGAGTCTGGGAAACGCATCTCAAGACGTGTAGCACCTTCACCCGCACCGTAAGGAATACGACATGAAGCTGAACGGTTCTGTGAAGAGTATGTCAAGATACTTGGCGCTTCAAAACCTGGTAACAAACGCTTGTAAGAGTTTGTTGTTGGGTTTGTAAATGATGCAACAGCTGCAGAGTGCTTGAAGATACCACCTGCATACTGAAGTGCCATCTCTGAAAGGTTTGCATATGCGCCCTCTTTGTAGAAAAGGTTTTTACCATCTTTCCAAAGTGACTGGTGTACGTGCATACCGTTACCGTTATCACCAAACATTGGCTTAGGCATAAAGGTAGCTGTTTTACCGTTAAGGTGTGCGATCATCTTGATAACATACTTGTACTTTTGAACGTTGTCAGCAGCACCGATGATGTCAGAGTAAACAATACCGATCTCATGTTGACCTTGTGCAACTTCGTGGTGACCAAGAACAACTTCAAGACCAACTTGCTCAAGAACCATCATCATCTCAGCACGGATATCAACAGCAGAGTCAGTAGGTGCTACTGGGAAGTAACCACCCTTAGTTCCTGGACGGTGACCTGTGTTGTACATGTCTGGGTATGGGTTGTTTGAGTTCCACTCACCCTCTTCAGTGTCTACTTTGTAACCTGCTTCATTGATGTTATCAACAAACGTTACTGAGTCAAACATGAAGAACTCATTTTCAGGACCAAAGTAAGCCGCATCAGCAATACCGATAGACTCAGCGTGCTTTAGTGCTGCTTTAGCGATAGAACGTGGACAACGCTCATAGGCTTGGTTCTTGTAGATGTCATAAACATCACAGAAAACGATAATGGTTGGATCAGCAGTAAATGGGTCTAAGAACGCACTACCAACATCTGGAGTAAGAAGCATATCAGACTCGTTGATCGGCTGCCATGCTTCGATAGAAGAACCATCAAATGGAAGACCATTTTCAAGTTGACCAGCTGTTACAGCACTCATTCTGTAACTAATGTGGTGCCATGCACCTTTAATGTCTGTAAATCTAAAGTCTACGAATTGAACATCGTTTTCTTCACAATATTTGAAGAACTCTTCAGTGTTGTTTACGAATTTACCCATGTGTAATCTCCTGATTGTATTTTGATTGCAAGCAGTATAACCCAAATGGAGTAACACTTAACTATAAGTATTGGTTAAAAATTAGACAGTTTTGTGGATGTTTCGTATGGTAATTTTTAGGAAGGCAAGGTGATGTGCTTAAGCGGTAAGGACCTCACTAAAATGTGACCATCTCTCTTTTTCTATTTTTGAAGAGGGCACACTCTGTATAACCCACCGACTTTGCCAACTGTTCGACTTCGTCTCTAAAAAGCCCAACTTGTTCAGGTTTATGCGCATCAGAGCTAAAAGTGATGGGGATGTTGAGTTCAAATGCTGCTTTAAGTAAGCTAGGCGAAGGGTAAGGCTCAGCACAAGGTTTACGGTAACCAGCAACATTAATCTCTAAGACCATGTCCGCCTCTTTTATGGCCTTAAGTGCTGGCATGGCAATCTCGGTGATATCTTTTTTGGGCATGTATTTGAAAACTTTGATAAGGTCGATATGTCCGACAATGTCAAAGAATTTTGTTTTAGCCATCTGCTCGATAAGATCAAAATACTTCTGCCAAATAACATCAATATCTTCGTGTTCGTAACGCCCTATAAACTCAGGATTATCAAATCCCCACTCGTTGATAAAGTGAACACTTCCGATGAGGTAGTCTACATCAGCCTTTAAGATACGCTCATCCATATGTCCTGGAAGGTAGTCCACTTCATAACCGAAGAGCACTTCTATCTTGTCGGCATATTTGGCTTTAGCATCCATAACCCACTTTTTATAGGTTGCCATCTGCTCAAAGTTCATACGATATTTTGGATCAAAGTCCATGGGTGCGTGGTCGGAAAAACCATAAACATCAATACCACACGCTATCGCTTTTTCAACGTAGGCATTGACAGTCCCTTCTGCGTGATTACATAGTGTGGTGTGATTGTGCAGGTCGATTTTCATATGGACTCCATCTAAAGTATTGCTGTAATTATACTCTTAAAGTACACCCTCTTTCTCTAATACGCTAAAATGTCATCAAAATAATGACATACAGAGATGTCAATCATAAAGAGTCTGCCATGAATCAGAACAAAAAAGTTGAGTTGTTATCCCCTGCGGGTAACTTGGAAAAATTAAAGATCGCACTGGATTATGGTGCGGATGCTGTGTATGGTGGTGTAAGTCACTTCTCGCTTCGTATTCGTTCGGGTAAAGAGTTCTCGATGGAAGATTACGCTGAAGGTATTAAGTATGCCCATGAGCGTGGTAAAAAAGTCTATACCACGATTAACGGGTTTCCTTTTAATTCCCAGCTAAATCTACTCAAAAAACATATAGAGAAGATGGCGGACCTAAACCCTGATGCGATGATCGTCGCAACACCGGGTGTTCTTAAACTCTCTCAAGAGATCGCACCACACATCCCTAAACACCTCT
>JAJRVE010000165.1 GCA_024277445.1 Campylobacterales bacterium | reverse complement strand
CTTTTACCTGCTCAGTTGGTAGCTAAGGTCAAAGCCTCTTTAGCATAAGTCCCCCGGCAAATTATCTAGTCTTTTACTTCTCTGTTCTCACTCCTAACTCTTTACGTTGTTGATGAAATTTTTGGATCAGGAGAGAATGGCACCTACTTACTTCTTCACCGCCAGATAGAACCTTTTATGGTGGCGTAATCATTACTCCATAAAGTTTGATAGGATGTTCTATGCCTTTAAGACTAATGGTCTCAATAAACGCAACATCTTCATCCATTTCGATCGCCTTAACAATGTTTTCACTCATTAAGATGGAGGTCTCAACGTTTTTAGTCTCTTGTTCGATGCGTGCTGCGATGTTGACACTTGAACCGATAACCGTAAACTCAAGGCGTTCTTGGCTACCCAAGTAACCTGCGATGACCTCACCACTGTGTATGCCGATACCATGGCTTAGTTGCGGAAGCTCTTGTGCTTTAAAACCTTGGTTAAGCACTTCTAATCTTTGGCGCATTTTTTTAGCACAGTTAAGTGCAGATTGTTCAGGTCTCTTCTCTTCAGCTAACCCAAATACAGCCATAATCGCATCACCCATAAACTTATCTACCACACCGCCCTCACTATGAATGGCTTGAACCATCTCTTCAAAGTAGCTATTTAACAGTGTTATGAGTTGGTCGGGTGGCATGGTCTCTGAGAGAGCGGTAAAGTCTCGTAGGTCAGCGATTACAATCGCGACGTGTTCTTTATGGCCTCCCATCTTAAGAGCATCTCCCTCTTTGACAAACTTTTTGATGAAGTTGTTGGCTATTTTAGGATTGACAAAGCGTCCAAAAGCTTCTTTGATCTGCTCACGTAACAGTAGACCTTGGGACATACTGTTGATCCCCTGTGCGATCTCACCAAGCTCATCAGGACGATGAATGTCGATCTGAGTATTGAAGTTTCCCCCTTCGATGGACTTGACGGAGGTTATGATCTGCTTGGTGTCTTTTTTTAACATCCTACCTATAAGGTAGGCAACGGTAATTGCGGTGATAATACTCAGTAGACCTATGTAGAGAAGTTCTGTTGTGACATGTCTGCTCAAGACTCCTTCATAGTTGTAACGAAGCACAGTAAGCAGCATGGTAATGGTCGGCGCAAGGGTAAAAATAATGAGACTCTCTAAAATACGTCTGCTCAAACGTTCTTTAAAAACATAGTGCTTTTCATTGTTCAAATCACTTTTGTAGTAGTATTCAAAAACAACATACTCTAGCTGCGCGAGAACACCTGCACCCAAGATCCAATAGCTGCTAAGGAGTTTTAGGTGGCTTCCAAGAGGAAAGTAGGGATAACGAACATAGTGCAAAACAGAGGCGCCAACACCTGCGATCAACCAAGAGACGATAGAGAGGTAGTAGGCTTGGCGAACAAGTGAAATATTTGGTGATGGTCTTGAAAAAGCACGGTAGAGAAGTTCACGGACAAAGAGATGAAAGAGCAAAACAAGTGAGAGATTAAAGAGCAGCTCATACTGTTCTAAGCCATCAATAAACGAGCAGACACTGCTACAGTAGGTGTCAATGAAAAAGAGTGCTGACAAGGAGGTGAGTAATAAAAAGAGTCTCACCTTCAGAGTGAGAAGCTGCATGATGTTTTGCATAATAAACCTTACTTTAGCATGAGTATACCAGCGATACGCCCTGTCTTTTGCTTGTCTGCTCTATACGAAAAGTAGGTCTCATTATGACAGGCATTGCAGATACGAAGATCGTCTATCTGCTCAGGTGGTACTTCCAACGCTTTGAGTTGCTGATGGATGATGGCATTTACATCTAACGAGTATCTTCCATTTTCATCAACAGTTGCTAAACCATAGCCACTTTGTGTGACCTCTTCAGCGATCTTCTCTCCTACCTCATAACAACATGCCCCTATGGATGGACCAAGTACTACTAATATGTTTTTGATCTCAGACCCAAATTCTTCAGACATCTTTTGTATGGTTTTAGGAACGATGCCTTTCATAGCACCAGCACGTCCAGCATGCGCAACGGCAATGATCTGCTTTACAGGATCATACATCAAAACAGGTGTACAGTCAGCCGTCATGACCATAAGCGGGATGTTCTTTTGGTTAGTGATGAGTGCGTCGCATTCAGGTGGGTTGTCAAAGTTGTGAGTTTTAGGATCGACAATGATGATCTTGTCGGAATGTATCTGTTGCATATGGACTAGGTTTGCAAGGTTATAGTTCATTTGCTTGGTAAGGTTTTGATGGTTTGTTATGACATCATCTCTATCGTCACCTACATGAAAGGCAAGGTTATTACTCATAAATGGAGATTTGGATATCCCACCCATACGGGTCGTGAACAGATGTGTGATCGAGTTGTGATGCGAAAGAAGGGCACTTGTTTTAGGTTTCATGAGAAGATTATACACTCTCTTGTAAGGCTTTGTGGCATAAGTTAGAGTGCTTTGTAGTGGATTTCGCTAAAATATAGAGGTCTTTAACGGACAACCTCCGACATAAAGGAAGCGTTTGCACCCACTACACACCTTACCTATCACCTTAACCGGCAGTGATGTTGAACAAAAACGTGAAGAGATTCGTGACTATTTTCATAAGACATATGATCTTTATGAAGACCTCTTTACCACTTTCGTTGATGATAGTGTCTTTTATGAACAGCCTGAACCTACGCGTCATCCCCTCATCTTCTACTTTGGG
>JAJRVE010000164.1 GCA_024277445.1 Campylobacterales bacterium | reverse complement strand
GGAGCTAGAAGCCTCGGCGAATGATGCACAGTATTGGTTTACAGCCGAGAAGATGCGTAAGGTTAAGCAGGTTCATGACTATCTTGAGAGTCTACCTGAAGTGGGTAAAGTTGTCTCATTGGGGACCATGTTAGAACTTGGTCGAAGTCTAAACGACGAGAAGTGTCTCGACAACTTCCAGTTGGCACGGCTTGACAAGGAATTACCAACAGAGTTTCGTAGTATCATCCTAGACCCTTATATCAGCATCGAGAACAACCAAACCCGTTTTGCACTGCGCATTGTAGACTCCAACGAAGATCTTCGCAGTGACGCACTCATTAAAAAGATCAAACATGACCTTGTCTACAAGCTAAACATCCCCGAAGCAAACGTACACCTCTCCAACGTCATGGTGCTCTACAACAACATGCTCCAAAGCCTTTATAGCTCACAGATCTTGACCTTGGGGATCATGGTCTTACTACTGAGCATTATGTTTTACTTGCTGTTTAACTCACTACGTGTCGCTATCGTCGCCATGATAACGAACCTCATGCCTATCAGTGTGCTCTTTGGCTTTATGGGCTGGAGTGGCATCCCTCTCGACATGATGACCATCACCATCGCTGCCATCAGTGTCGGTATCGCGGTAGACAATACCATCCACTATCTCTACCGCTACAAGATAGAGTTCGCGAAAGATCAAGACTACATCGAAGCCATGCACCGCTCCCACGAAAGCATCGGCTACGCCATGATCTACACATCAGCCGCCATCATGCTAGGCTTCTTCGTCCTAGTCCTATCCGCCTTTGTACCTACTATCTACTTTGGTCTATTAACGGTATTAACCATGCTAATGGCGACCATAGCTGACCTAATGTTACTACCAAAACTTATTTTGATGGCAAAGCCGTTTGGAAGAAAAAAGTAATATAACGATTTTGGTATTTAGAAGAGTAATTTGTTTGATAAGTGAAAAGAAATGGTGCTTCGTACTGGATTCGAACCAGTGACTTTTACCTTGTCGAGGTAACACTCTACCAACTGAGTTAACGAAGCGAGTTGTTGGAGACGAGAATAGTACACTAGGCTTACTTAAATTGCTTTTATAAACCTAGTAAAGGGTTAGGAAAGTTTTTCTACTTTCTCATTTTCTTTACAAAACTTTGGTTTAAAGTTTAAAAAGAGTATCCACACGACAGCAAGATCGATCATCATGTCAGCGAAGTTAAAGATGGCGAAGTTAAAGCCACAGTGCCAGTAGATGTAGTCGACAACACCACCATGGTTAAAACGATCATAGACGTTGGAGAGACCTGCACCTATGAGGATACCTGCGGGTAGCATGTAACAGAGCTTCTTGAGGCTTATAACATAGGCTAAGACACCAGTGATCATTACTAGCTGTAGCCATTTTAGGTACTCCGCTAAAAACGAGAGCATGGAAAAGGCAACCCCGTAGTTAAAGACAAGACGCATATTAATACAACTCGTCTCATAGACATCAACGGCGCGATGGTAAAGTGCTTCTTGTGGCAGTGAAGAGGCCTCCATCGCTTTTAAGATAAAGAACTCTTTGATGCCTTGGTCAGCGATGAAGATACCGATGAGGGCTAAGGCTAAGATGAAGAGTGACTTAGCCATTGAGTGCTTTCTTGAAAAAGCCAGTCAAATCATCCATAGCATCTTCCATCGCTTTGGCATCTTTACCTTCGAGTAGAACACGTAGTTTGTTTTCAGTACCAGAGTAACGTACCAAGTGACGAATCTTCGCCTTGTCAAGCGCAGCATACTTCGCCTCTAGACCTTCGATGCTATCGAGTGGTTTTTTCTCACTAATGTTAAGGTTAACAAGTTTTTGCGGATAAAGCTTAAAGGGACGAAGTACCTCAGACGCTTTTTTCTCACTTGTTAGCACAAGGGCTAAGGTCTGAAGTGCGGAAACAAGTCCGTCACCAGTCTTAGCGTAGTCGTGCATAATGACATGACCACTCTGCTCACCACCAAAGTTAATGCCTTCACGATTCATGATCTCTAAGACATGTTTGTCACCCACGTTTGAGCGGTGAAGTTTTAAGTCGTTATCTTGCATGAAGTCTTCGAGACCTTGGTTGCTCATGACGGTTGCGACGATACCATCGCCTTTAAGTTGGCCACTCTCTTTAAGGAAAATCCCCAAAGCACCAAGCAGTTGGTCACCATCGACCACTTCACCTTTTTCATCAATAACCACTAAACGGTCTGCATCACCATCAAGTCCAAAACCGATGTCTGCACGGTATTCGATGACCGCTTTTTGAACATCTTTAGGATGAAGTGCGCCACACCCTTCGTTGATGTTGAAGCCATCAGGCTTGTCATGAAGAACGATAACTTCAGCACCAAGTTCTTCTAAAACGGTTGGTCCTACCTTATAGCCAGCACCATTAGCTGTGTCAAGAACGATACGCATACCCTGTAGTGAACATGCTTTAGAAAACGAGTTTTTAAGTTGAACAATATAACGCCCGATCACATCATCAATACGTTTTGCCTTACCTATTTTTTTACCGGTAACCGCAGCGGCATTAAGTTTCGCCTCATCTTGTGCGATCGCTTCGATCTCTGCTTCGATCTCTTCGGAGAACTTGTTTCCATGGCCATCAAAGAACTTAATGCCGTTGTCTTCAAAGGAATTGTGACTTGCTGAGATCATAATTCCTGCGTCACAACGCATGTTTTCGGTTAAGAAAGCGATAGCCGGTGTTGGCATGGGTCCGATCTCGATAACATCATAACCAACAGCAGTAAGCCCACTGACAATGGCATTTTCTATCATATAACCGCTTCGGCGTGTATCTTTACCTATAAGAATCTTGTTTGTTTTTGCACTATCTTTAAAGTAGATGCCTGCCGCCATGGCCACTTTCATTGCGAGTGATGCGGTTAGGAATGTTCCAGCCTCGCCACGAACACCATCGGTACCAAATAATTTCATTTTCACACTCCATTTGAGAGATTTTAAATTAGTCTATAATCTTTAACTTGCTTTTTATTATATTTAAGGTAGCATTCTATCTCAAATTTTATTATAACAAGGATAATGCACATGGCAAATCACAAGTCAGCATTGAAAAGAATCCGCCAGACTGAAAAACGTACTGAGCGCAATAGATTCTATCGCACACGTCTAAAAAACATCGTTAAAACAGTTCGTACTGCAATTGACGAAGGTAACAAAGAAGAAGCACAAGCTGCATTCAAAATCGCTAACCAGCAGATTCACAAGTTTGTAAGTAAAGGTCTTTTGAAAAAAGAGACTGCTTCACGTAAAGTAAGCCGCCTACACCAAGCTGTTAACGCTATCTAAGGCTAGTAAGCCTTGACGTTAGCAGATAAACTAACCCCTGTTCTGAATCGCTACGACGAACTGACTGAGCTACTTAGCTCACCAGACGTAGCTTCAGACATCGCACGAATGACAGAGCTCTCTAAAGAGCAATCTGGACTACTCCCCCTCGTTGAAAAAACCAAAGAATACCGCGCACTATTAGAAGAGATCAGTGATAACAAAGAGATGTTGTCAGATACTGAGATGGCTGAGATGGCAAAAGAAGAGCTTCGTGAGTTAGAACCACAAGTTCCTCTCATCGAAGAAGAGATCAAAGTCCTTCTTGTGCCGAAAGACCCTAATGACGAACGTAACATTATTGTTGAACTTCGCGCGGGTACGGGTGGAGACGAGGCAGCGCTTTTTGTTGGTGATCTTTTTGGGGCTTACCAACGTTACGCTGATCTTAAAGGGTGGAAGATAGAGCTCATGAGTACAAGCCCTTCAGACGCAGGTGGCTATAAAGAGATTATTGCCCTTATTAAGGGTGATCAGGTCTATAGCCGTCTAAAATATGAAGGTGGTACACACCGTGTTCAACGTGTTCCAGCAACGGAGTCACAAGGACGTGTTCACACCTCTGCTATTACCGTAGCAGTTATGCCAGAAGTGGATGATGTTGAAGTTGAGATCGATCCTACTGATCTTAAGATCGACGTTATGCGCGCCTCAGGTAATGGTGGACAATCGGTCAACACGACGGACTCGGCAGTACGTATAACGCACTTGCCAACGGGTCTAGTTGTTACCAACCAAGACCAGAAGTCACAACATAAGAACAAAGATAAGGCGATGAAAGTTCTCAAAGCCCGTCTTTATGACTTAGAGCTTCAAGAAGCTCAGAAAAAAGATAGTGCTGCGCGTAATGAGCAGGTAGGTACTGGAGATAGAAGTGGACGTATTCGTACCTACAACTATCCTCAGAACCGTATCTCTGATCACCGTATTACTTTGACGCTGTATCGTCTTAATGAGATTATGCAGGGTGGGCTTTTGGATGAAATCGTTGATCCGTTGATCACAGATGCACAAATGCGTAGCATGGAAGCAGCAGGCCTCGTTTAAAAAGTTCTAGCTTCGGCGCGATTTGCACCGGAGTTCACCTCTCTACGCACAGCAGTGCGCTATCGGGTTCACATCCGGCACAACTCACACCAAATCTAAAACTTTTTTTGACGGGGGAACCTGTTTCGACGAGCTTCGCCGTCGAATGACGTTTTCTCGCAATATCTTGACTTAACGGCAGACTGAGTATAATGCTGCAATTAAAGTTTAGAAACTAGGAAACACGTATGCAAGAGATTTTAAATCGCGTAGATTGGGCTAAGTCGG
>JAJRVE010000015.1 GCA_024277445.1 Campylobacterales bacterium | reverse complement strand
GGCAACGCCAAGACCTTGACTTATGGAACAAAGAATACAGCGACATCTACCTCTCACTTAGCTACTATCCAGCATGGGGTGATGCCTATAGAAATAGGGTAAAAGAAGAGGAGTAACCGTGATCAAACCTTCTCAGAAAAGAGTGTTTATAGTCTATGAGCACAAATATATTCGGTAATTACTTCAATGATATGTTTAGTTGGTAGTGTAATAATACCAACCATATCTGAGCTATAATTTCAAATAAATCATATGTACAATAAAGGAATATTTTTATGCGAGAAGTTGTTACTTTTTTAGGTCTTCATGACCCTATTAGCGCATGGTCGCATCTTTTAGCAGCCGTAGGCTTTTTTATCTCCGGTTTTTACCTACTCTATAAAGGACGCGGCTCTAAACTTCGTCTTACCTCTTTTTTACTCTACCTGTTTGCACTCATCTTTCTTTTTAGCATGAGTGGTACTTACCATTTATTGGCATACAATACTCCGGCACGTGATGTTCTACAAATGTTAGATCATGCCGCCATCTGGATCTTGATCGCAGGTACCTTTATCCCTATTCATACCTTGATGTTTCGGGGGCCTAAACGCTGGGCTGTCCTAACCCTAGTCTGGGTGATTACGATACCCGGTGTTATTTTAACGACGGTGTTTTTCTCAACCCTCCCCGAGTACATTAGCCTTTCGCTCTACCTAGGTCTTGGCTGGATCGGTATTTTGAGTGCTTATTTTATTGTAAAGGCCTATGGGAAAAAGGAAGTTTTATACCTCTTTCTTGGCGGTCTTGCTTATACCATAGGTGCAGTACTTGAGTTTTTACGATGGCCTAGCTTTTTTGATGGTGTCATCAATGCCCATGACTTCTTTCATATCTTTGTGATCATCGGGGCGAGTCTGCACTGGTATCTCATCTATCAACGTGCCGATTGGCCGATCTATAAAGATCAGACCTTTCTTGTTTATCATAATCATGAGAGAACCCATTATCGTGCTTACGCCAAAAGTGATCATATTTATGTTGAAGCCGAAAGTTTAGATGCACTAAAAGAGAAAATCTACGCTGCCATAGAGCAGAAATATCATAAAAATCTTCCAATCGAGAAGATTATTTTACGTTTTCAAGAAGAGGAAATTTTAGATATGCAAATGGCATAAGCAACAGACATCGGTCTCTACAACACGACATGGAACCATTAAGATTGCACAGAAGAATAACCGTGACACCGGAGCATGGATGCTTATCGTTGCCAAAATTAAGTCTTACTTTATGATCAAGGTCAAAACAAGTCTCTTGACAGCACTCTGGGTACTTTGGTACTACGATATTAGCTATCTCTACTTGTGGGTTACGCTGGTCTTTTTCCTAAACTTCATATCCGTCATCTGCTCTATTATTGCGGCAGTTCCTGCTATTGTTATGGCAGGCATAGATCAAGGGGCAATGACCGCTTTTTGGGTAGCAGGTTGGTACGCACTTATTAATTTAGTAGTAGGAAATATCTTGGAACCCAGAATTATGGGTAAAGGCTTGGGTCTCTATGCCTTAGTTGTCTTTTTATCCATGACCTTTTGGGGATGGGTCTTTGGACCTGCAGGTATGATACTATCAGTACCATTGACCATGGTCGTACAGTTTATATTTGGACAATACGAAGAGACCAAATGGGTCTCACTCTTTTTAAGTGATTATGAGGGAGAAAAAAGTAACTAGTAGAAGTAGTAAACCTACTTCCCTATCTGCACCATCTTACGGCGTAAATAAGCGATTTTGCTTTGTAACGGAAGCTCTTTTGGGCAGACATCTTCACACCCTAGTAAGGTCATACAACCAAAGACACCATCTTCATCGCCCACAAGTTCATAATAATCTTCGTTAGTTCGTTCATCACGAGGGTCAAGCTGGTAACGGGCAATCTTGTTGAGGCCTACGGCGCCGACGAAGTCATCATTCATCTGCATCGTACCACAACCTGCTACACAGCAACCACACTCTATACAGCGGTCCACTTCATAGATCTCATCAGCGAGTTCTGGTTCCATGCGATCTTCTAAGCGGTCATAGTCTTTTTTCTCTTCGGTGTGTATCCACGTCTCAAGACGTTCGTTAAGACCACGCATCCAGTTACCAGTGTAAACAGAGAGATCACCAATGAGCTCAAAGGTAGGTAGAGGTGCGAGTGTGATTTCACTGTCTAGCTTAGCTGTCAAAGTACTACACGCCAGTGTTGGACGACCGTTGACTAGCATCGCACAACTACCACAGATACCTGCGCGACAGACGAAGTCAAACTTCAGTGAGTTGTCCAGATGTTTACGGATATCGTTTAAGACGATGTAGAGTGTCATCCCTGGTGCTTCTGTCACCTCAAATGTCTCCATATGAGGTCTCTCATCTTTACAGTGCGGATCGTACCGTAAGATGTTGATCTTTAATTTTCGCTCTTCACTCATGACTCAAACCTTTCTGAAAGACGTTCATTACGTCCTTGATACTTTTTCGGTAACTTATCTCTAAAGGGCATTAAGGCTTTTTGTAACGCAAAACGATCTGCCCCCTGCGCTTCTAGCTTCGCTTTTATAGTGTCAACCTCTTCTTGGCGTATCTCACTTTGAGGATGCGCGATGTTCAAGTTCTTGCCATATCCTCTAAAGCCAGGTGGCATCTCCATGTTGTCTATGGGGATCTCTTCATAGCATACGTCCGGAAGCGTCTGAGAAGGGTCTTTCCAACTCGTAATCGTGCGTTTAAGCCAGTGCACATCATTACGTTCAGGATAATCCTCTCTTGAGTGTGCCCCACGGCTCTCTGTACGTAACAAAGCACCATAAGCCACAGTCAAGGCCACCTTGATCATTTTTTGTGTTCTATAGGCGTTAACAAGGGCTGGGTTAGCCGCTAAAGACTTAGAACGGTGTACGACAATGTTACGACTGCGTACTAATAAGGCTTGTAACTCATCGACAGCAGACTGGAGGTCATCTCCGTTTCTAAAGATGCCCACATCTTTCATCATGATCTCTTCCATCTC
>JAJRVE010000163.1 GCA_024277445.1 Campylobacterales bacterium | reverse complement strand
GAAGCGTGAAAGGAAAGCTGTGTCCCCCTATCGTCCATACAATGATTACTGAAATAAACAATTAAAGATTTATCAAAAATAGCACTTCGTCTAAACACCACCACAACAAAGGAACACCCATGAAACAAATCTTCCTTTTTTCAAAAACCTCCCACCCTGATGTAACTCACATTCCCATCTTAAACACACTCTTCCTACAACCTAGCATTGATTTTAAAAACTACGACGCTATCGTCCTCACCTCCAAACAAGCAGTAACCGCCTTAGAAAAGATCTCACCAGAGTGGAAAAAAGTACCGGCACTATCTATAGCTTCTAAAACAGAGGCTATGGTAAAAGAAGCTGGTGGGATATTACTCGATAGAGGCGATGGATATGGTGACTCATTAGATGATATCATTGCTAACAAATATGCAGATCTACGATGGCTATACCCTCGTCAAAAAGTGGTGGCATCTAACTTCAAAGAGAGAGTAAAAGAGCGAGGAATAGTCATAGATGATGTTATTGTCTATGAGACCTCTTGTAATGAAGCTTGTCGTGATGTTACACTTCCAGAAGAAGCTATTTTAATCTTCACTTCTCCCTTTACGATCGAATGTTTTTTAAAGTTTTACACTTTCAGATCAACTTATCAAGTGATCGCCATAGGAAAAACAACGGCGAAAGTCTTACCAAAAGAGGTAAAGTTTGTGATGCCTGACACCCCAAATGTGGATTCTTGTGTTAGCTTAGCGATGAAGCTCTAAAATCTTTTATATAGTCACGAATTAAGATCAAAAAATTAATGGCTAAGCTCCTATTTTGTATAATCTAACTTAAGGGCACCTCTAAAAACCCTAGTTATCCTCAGCGCTAGAGAGGAGTTCACAATCAAGGCGACCTTTTGCAGTCCTAGCTGTAGCTAGGGTAAGAAAGGGTAACGCCGAGTGTGGATTCCTCTCTAGTGCCCGAAGGGAGGGATAAAAAGAGCGATCTCGCAAAGAATTTTCTATCGTCGTAGCTATGGCTATGACTCAAGAAAAGTTCTTCACGATCTCATCTCTTTTTCTTCCCTCTGAGGATGACTAGGGTTTTTAGAGGTGCCCTAAGTCTAGATGGCACGATATCTCGCCTTATGAGGGTTCTACATTTTCTTTTTGTGAATGTCGGTAGATGCTTTTGTGTGCGGTGGTCTTGTTTGAGGGGTTAAACCTGAGAGATTGCTACCTAAGAGAGCGCTCGATTTGCTGTTTTTTCGGCTTTGAGAACCAAAGCTATTTGCGGACCGTCCATCCGGGCTTATAAACAACACATTGTAAATTTTGAGTTAAGATAGTAACAGTACTGTTTTATCTAAAAATTTAGATGATATTTTGGAGAGATAATGAACATATTGATATTAGGTAGTGGTGGTCGAGAGTACTCTATAGGTCGTGCGTTACAAAAAGATGAAGCTGTTGATAAACTTTACTTTGCTCCAGGTAATGGTGCTACCAATACCTTAGGTGAAAACCTAAGTATTAAAGACTATAACGAACTCGCTGACTTCGCTATAGCTAACAATATTGACCTAACAATCGTTGGTCCTGAAGCACCTCTTGTTGATGGTGTTGTTGATATCTTTAAAGCTAAAGGTCTGACGATCTTTGGACCAAGCAAAGAGGCTGCACAGCTTGAGGGTTCTAAAGTCTACATGAAGAACTTCTTGGCAAAGTACAAGATCCCAACAGCAGCGTACATTGAGACAGGTCACATTGAAGAGGCCTTTAAATTTGTTGACACACTGACTGCACCGATTGTTGTCAAAGCAGATGGCCTTTGTGGTGGTAAGGGTGTTATCATCGCTATGAGTCATGATGAGGCCAAAAAAGCAGTCTCTGAGATGCTGAGTGGTAAGTCGTTTGGTGATGCAGGTAAAAAAGTGATTGTGGAAGAGTTCCTGGATGGTTATGAGCTTTCGATGTTTGCTATCTGTGATGGTGATGACTTTATCTTACTTCAAGCAGCGCAAGATCATAAACGTCTTTTAGATGGTGATCAAGGACCAAATACAGGTGGAATGGGTGCGTATGCTCCAACACCACTTGTGGATGATGCTCTGTATGAAAAAGTAAAAGAGCGTGTTATCCGTCCTACTCTAGCGGGCATGAAAGAGGAAGGTGCTCCTTTTGAAGGTGTGCTTTTTATCGGTATTATGGTGGTAAATGGGGAACCAATTACACTTGAGTTTAACGTACGTTTTGGTGATCCTGAGTGTGAGATCTTGATGCCTCTTCTTAAAACACCTGCTTCTGAGCTTTTTTACAAGGCAGCAACAAAGCAGCTTGACACACTTAATGTTGAGTTTTCAGATGAGTTCGCCGTCGGTGTTGTAATGGCAAGTAAAGAGTACCCATACAGTTCAACTCCTCCAGCGGAGATCGTTGTTGACGAGATCGTGCATGATGAGATAGCACAAAACACACATATCTCTTACGCAGGTGTGAGCAGTGATGATGAGGGTAAACTATATGCTGATGGTGGACGTGTACTTGTCTGTGTTGGTCTTGGTGATACGATCCAACAAGCGCGTGACAGAGCATATGCACTCTGTGGTCAGGTACATTTCGCTGGTAAAAAACTACGTACTGATATCGCGTACCAAGCACTCTAGGCATCACCGTGAGCGATGAGGTACAACAGCGTCTTAGTAGTGCTAATCTAGAATTAGCCAGCTTGAAAAAGCGCTCTTTTGCCTTTTTTATAGATGAACTTCTTCTCGCTTTTCTCTTTTTAATTGTTATTTATGACCAAGTTGCAGGGGTTGATGACCCTGATGCCGTTGTTGCGCTTGTCAACAGTTTTACCTTCGAGTACCTTCTTCTAAAAGTGGCTTACCAAACACTATTTGTTTACCAATACGGTGCGACCATTGGTAAAATCGTAATGAAAATACGAGTTATTGATGCATTTACATTAGAGAAACCAATG
>JAJRVE010000162.1 GCA_024277445.1 Campylobacterales bacterium | reverse complement strand
GATGCCGCCTATGAGATAGATGATATTCCCATTATAAACCGTGTCATAATAGGCGGGCATTTTTTTTATATGCCAGGGGTTAAGGACTTAACAAAAGATTGGCTTTTACGTTACTCTATTACTGGTAGTATCCCTCTCTCAAAGTCACTTGCGCTTAAGGTAATTGGTCGAGAAATTACCGATAGTAATCCGGCTCCCGAAGTGGGCAACAATAAGTTCACTTTCGATCTTTATCTGACTTTCCGTTTTTAGTAAGCTGATGAATAACACGAAACGTATCGCCTTAGTTATTGCGGCGCTTGTCGTTTTACTATTGATCTTTAGAAGTGACAGTTCTAAAGTTGAGACACAAGGTCTTGATAGCAGTGCGGTCGTCCTTGCCTTTGGTGATAGTCTGACCTATGGCTATGGGGCAGTTGAGTACGCTTACCCCAAGCAGCTACAACCACTGATAGGACGTGAAGTCATTAATGCCGGTATATCTGGGGAGGTCTCAGAAAGCGGACTTAAACGTCTACCCTCGCTACTTGCAAGGTATCACCCCTCTTTGGTCATAATCTGCCATGGCGGCAACGATATCTTACGACGCAGATCTAAAGCACAGCTCAAAACCAACCTAGAAAAGATGATAGACCTCTCTCATGAGAGTGGGGCACAGGTACTATTGGTCGGTGTTCCAGGCTTCGGTCTTTTAGGGCTTTCGACGGTGCCGTTGTATGAAGAGGTAGCCAAAGCAAAAAAAGTGCTCTACGAAGGTGAGATCTTAGAAATGATAGAGAATGACCCCTCGCTTAAAAGTGACCGCATCCACCCTAATGCACAAGGTTATGGTCTTATGGCGGAGAGTTTTGCCAATATCTTAAAAAAGAATGGAATGTTAGGTCTATAGAAACACCTTTTTTCCCTTTCGCTATAATTACACCAACAAAAGACAGAGCACTGTCAAACTATAATGGAAAAACTATGAATTATGATGTAATCGTTGTTGGTGGCGGACATGCGGGTATTGAGGCCTCTTTAGCGGCGGCGCGTATGGGGCATAAAACCCTTTTGGTATCGATGTTGGCTGAAAATGTAGGCGCAACGAGCTGTAACCCTGCTGTAGGTGGTCTGGCTAAAGGGCACTTAGTACGTGAGCTTGACGCACTTGGTGGTGAGATGGGTCTTATAACTGATGAGGCTGGGATACAGTTTCGCATCTTGAACATTACCAAAGGCCCTGCTGTTCGTGGAACTCGTGCGCAGATCGAGATGGATACCTACCGTGTCATTGCACGTAACTTGGTACTTAACACGCCAAACCTTGAATTAGTACAGGAAACGGTAGATGACCTAATCATCGAAGATGGTACGGTTGTTGGTGTTCGTACTGATCTTTTAAATGAGTATGCTGCTAAAAAAGTCATTTTGACAACAGGTACATTTTTACGTGGTGTAGTTCATATTGGTGAGATCAAAAAAGAGGCAGGACGTTTTGGTGAATTTGCTGCCAATAACCTGACGGCTTCATTGACCGGTGCTGGTCTTAATGTCGGCCGTCTTAAAACAGGGACGTGTCCACGTATTGACAGCTCAAGCATAGATTTCTCCGTGATGGAAGTACAACCGGGTGACGACTTACCGACACCCTTTAGCTTCCGTACCGATCGTGAAGCCTTTAAACAAGACAAAGAGCAACTCCCGTGTTACATCACCTACACCAACACCTTGACGCATGAGATCATCGAGCAGAACTTTTACCGTGCTCCACTTTTTACGGGACAGATAGAGGGAGTAGGACCACGCTACTGCCCAAGTATCGAAGACAAGATCAACCGTTTTCGCGACAAAGACCGTCATCATCTCTTTATAGAGCCACAGACCATGGAAAACACAGAGTGTTACATTAATGGTATGAGTACCTCACTTCCACCAGACGTACAACAAGAGATGATCCACTCTATTGTGGGGATGGAAAATGCGAAGATTGTTCGTTATGGTTACGCCATTGAGTATGACTATGTTGACCCCACTGAGTTGACCCATACCTTAGAGACAAAAAAAGTCAAAAACCTTTACCTTGCAGGCCAGATCAATGGAACGACAGGCTATGAAGAGGCAGCTGCACAAGGCCTGATGGCAGGTATTAATGCGGCCTTGAGTCTTGATGACAAAGAGCCACTTATCTTAGGACGTGACGAAGCCTACATTGGTGTACTGATCGACGACTTGGTGACTAAGGGGACGAAAGAGCCTTATCGTATGTTTACCTCTCGCGCAGAGTATAGACTGCTTTTACGTGAAGAGTCAGCCGACATGCGTCTGAGTAAGTATGGTCATGCCTGTGGTCTCATCAATGATGAAGAGTTCGCAGCAGTTGAGCATAAGATCGCGCAGATCAAAGAGGGGACGGACATCATCAACGCGACGAACTATACGCCTAATAAAGAGTTCATCGCCTTTTTAGAGAGTATTGGCGAAGAGCGTATCAGTGACAAGATCAATGCTCAGCAGATCATCGCACGCAAAAGTTTTACCCTTGAGAAACTGACGCAACTCTTGCCAGAGCTTTCAAAATTCTCCGAATACATCAAAGAGCAGATCTTAGTCGAAGCCAAGTATGCTCGCTATGTAGAAAAGCAACAAGAGGACATCGATAAGATGAAGAAAAACATCCACATCAAGATCCCTAAAGACTTCGACTTTGCAGGCGTTCGTGGGTTTTCTAAAGAGGTCATCGACAAGCTAGAGAAGTTCCAACCACCAACACTCCAAGCAGCCTCACAGATCTCAGGCATCACCCCTGCAGCTATCGAGATTTTACATATCTATATGAAGATGGCAGAAAAGAAAAAGTGATGGAACATGTTGAACGTGTAGTCAGTAGTAAATAGGTAGTCATATAACCATGCCTATCTAAAAGAAGAGATAGCTTTTTTTCAACTAAAATATCTTTCAGTCAACTCTAGTCTCTTTAGTCTATAATTTTACAAATTTATCTATAAAGTATTAATGATGAGACTATTTTACTACGTACATACTGGACACCGCATAGGACTTGACCGTTTTCGTCGAGCGGCAACGATCATTCGTGCCTTGGGTGATGTTGATATTACTCTGTTGACCTCAGACTTTCGTATCGCTCATGAGTGTAAGGACTTTGGTGTCAAGCGTTCTGTGGGGATTGATGTCGTGCGTAACATCCCTCAGATCGCGCATTATGGTGATAAGATCATTTTTGATTCTGATGAGATGAACCCTGTCATGCATCAAGACATGGTAAAGTTTTTTTCGACCTTTATTCGTGTGACGGACGATCCCAATGCTGTACAGATGAAAGGTGAGTTGTTGATCTCTCCATATCTGGAAGGTGAAGGTATCTGTAAAGCGGTCGCGGTTGATGATAAGTACTTCGAGCAAAAACCAAAAAACATTGAGAAGACTTTCTTTTTTGGTGATGATGATTACGAAGAGGATCTTTTAGGGCATATTGATATGTTCGCGCAGTTAGAAGCTGAACTCATTGTTGGGTTTTACTTTTTTTTAGACTATGAGGCAAAGATAGCACCGTCATTTACAGCCGCGCACGAGTTTGAAGATTATGATGAGGTACTCCAAGCTTCTAAGGTCTTTGTGACCTCTTCACCACAAGCCGTTATGGAGAGTTTAGCTTCTGGCGGACGACCTATCTACGTTCAGCGTCCTGATTATGTACGTGACTTTCTGCCCCTTTTTGAGTCACTTAACATCCCCATTGTAGATGGTTTTGATAAAGAGAAGTTATCATTACTATTAGATGGCGTTTTATCACATAATTATCACCAAATGCCACAATCTACACAAAAAATAGCAAATTTCCTTAAAGATAACTTATCTTTATAAGGGTTTAACGTTCTTTAATCTAATATACCCTTTGAAAAATTTCACAATAGAGTGGGTATAAATATGAACCAAACAAGACGTGGCTTTATGGGTAAAGCGTTCGGCGCCGTTGCTGGTGTTGGAGCGGTAGGTGCTTTATATGCTATGAAGAGATCTTGGGATCCTCTTCCAAGTGTTAAAGCAGCAGGTTTCACAACGATTGATGTCTCTTCATGTGCAGAGAACAAGTTGGTTGTTGAAAAATGGCGTGGAAAGCCTATCTTTGTGTTGCGTAAGACAGCAGAGATGGTAGCCGCACAAGACGAAGCGCAAAATGCACGTGACATCATTGTTGAGGGTGCACACTTTATGATCGCTATTGGTCTGTGTACACACCTTGGTTGTATTCCAGCATACCGTGAAGATAAGACAGACTTTAAGTGTGCTTGTCATGGTGGCGAGTTTGACTCAAGTGGTATTAACACTGTTCTTCCACCTGAGAAACCTCTTCTTATTCCTCCTTTCAAAGTAACCGGTTCTACTGTTGTTCTTGGCGAAGAGGGTGAAGTGTATAAAAAGATGAAAGAATCTGGCTTAATTGCCTAAAGGAGCGTTGAATGGCACATTTTGAAAAAGCAAACAGTCTTAACGAGTGGTTTGATCAGCGTTTAGGTGTTAACACACTACAGCGCGTTCTTGCTAAAGAGTACTGGATCCCAAAAGATATTAACTTCCTTTGGGCTATGGGTATGGTTCTTGCGATCACATTTGGTATCTTGTTGATCTCAGGTATCTTCTTGTTGATGTATTATCAGCCAAACGTTGACTTAGCGTTTGACAGTGTTAACTACACCATCATGCAAGAAGTTGGTTTTGGTTGGTTATGGCGTCACGTTCACGCAGTAGCCGCGTCAGTGGTCTTTTTGATCATTTACATCCACATGTTTACCGGTATCTACTACGGTTCATACAAAAAGGGTCGTGAACTGATCTGGATCTCAGGTATGCTTCTTTTTGTTGCATTCTCTGCTGAAGCATTCTCTGGTTATATGCTTCCATGGGGTCAGATGAGTTACTGGGCAGGTATGGTTATTACTAACCTTTTCTCTGCTGGTTCTCTTGAACTTAACGGTGTTGTAGAGTGGATCCGTGGTGACTATGTTCCTGCGCAGGCTTTCTTAACACGTTTCTTTATGCTTCACGTACTACTGATTCCAGTAGCGATCATGGCACTGATTGGTTTTCACTTTGGAGCACTTCGTCTTCCACACGTTAACAACCAAAATGGTACTGATATTGATTTTGAAGAAGAGGCAGCAAAATACAAGTCGGGTAACAAGGCAGCGTCAAAAGTTATCGCATTTGCCAATGACTTTATGTCTAAAGATATGTTCGTTGTTGCAGTCTACCTAGTATTTTTCTTCTACCTTGTTTTCTGGAACTATGCATTTGCAATGGACCCAGTTAACTTCGATCCGGCAGATGGACTTGTAACACCAGCACACATCTACCCTGAGTGGTACTTCTTATGGTCTTATGAGATCTTACGTCCATTCTCTAAAGACATCGGTCTTATCGCCTTTGCTTTTGCACAGGTGATCTTTGTGATGCTTCCATTCTTGGACAGAAGTCCTAACACTGTTCCAGCAAACCGTCGTGGACTCTTTAAGTTCTGGTTCTGGGCAATGCTTGTAGACATGATCGTACTGACAGCAATGGGTAAGTTGCCTCCAGCAGGTATCTTTAGTACTATCGGTCTAGTAGCAGCACTTGTGTTTATCGGTCTTTGGTTAGTCCTACCGATCATCACAAAATTAGAAAAAAAGTTATAGGGAGAAGATGATGAAAGAGTTTTTTATATTAGCAGTTGTAGCTTTCTTTTCACTAGTAACATACTGGTTAGTTGAGCCATTTGCACATGGTCAAATGCACGCGCATGTTGAGTCTGAGCACTTTGCTTACGCTGACTTGCCAGCCTTAGAGAAAAAAGGTGATGCGACTAAGGGTGCTGACACATTTATGGCCGGTGGTTGTATTGGTTGTCACAACGTTAAAGCATTGGGTATGGAGACAGGAATGTCTGCTAAAGATGCTGCAGCAGCGTATGGTGTTAACCCACCAGACCTAAGTAATGCAGGTGCTATCTATGATGCTAAGTTCCTTGCGGACCTTATTAAGAACCCAGCACATGCAACAGCAGTTGAGCATAAGTTCAATGATGCACGTTTTCACCCTATGCCAGCGTTTTATGGTGCAGGTGGTGATGATATCGATCAAGAGATCGCTGACATCGTAGCGTACTTACAGTCTATCGCTGTAAAGCCTGAGGAAGTAACACCAGAGATGGCATTTAAAGATGCTTGTGGTCGTTGTCACGCGGTACGTTACACGAAGTGGACACAGTTAGGCGAGATGCCAAACTTTAAGCACAAGAAAGATGAGTTACGTTTCCAAGCAGATGTTCTTGACTATCAAGATGCTGTTAAAGGCTATATGGGTAAATTACCTCCTGACTTGTCAATGTATATCCGTTCACGTAGCGAGCACTTCTTGAAGACGTTTATTGAGAACCCTCAAAGCCAGCTTCATGGTACAGCAATGCCACGTACAGGTGTGACTGCTGAGAGTGCTGAAAAAGTGATCGAGTACCTAGAGTTTGCAGGTGATCCTAAGGCTGAGATGCGTAACGAAGTAGGTAAAAATGTGATGATCTTTATGATCTTCTTTGTACTTTTTGCTTATCTTTGGAAGCGTCAAGTTTGGAAAGACCTACACTAAGTAGCTCTACCACTTCTATTTCTGTCACAGAGCAATTGCTCTGCTGACACCTTTTTAATCCTCTAATTTATTTTGATAATTATCTTTATTTAACTTCATGACACACCTTTCTCTTTTTTTCTCGGAAAAAACAGAAACAAAAAAACCGACCGTGACGGCTTCGAGCCCGATAGCTATCGGGTACACTCGCTTCGTTCATTGCGTTCCTAAAAACAGTTAACTCGCTATTCGCTCAAACAGAACTGTTTTCTTAACGGAACTCCATTCTCTGCACTTGCCTCTGCAGATGTCACGGGGGAAGAGCAAGCGGTGACGTATCTTATTAATTTTAAAGCTGTTCGCTTTCATCCCTGTTTGAACTGTTTGGCAGTTTTTTTATATTGTGTCGTAGCAGTTGGGAAGTGCAAACTTGTTTGCACCAGCCGTAAACAAGTTTGCGTTTCCGAAATGCCTCTAAGTATCTAATGTTAGAGTTCAAAATTTATACGTCATTCAAACTACAGACTCGATTTCGCTCCCGCTACGTCTTGGTGCAGTCTGTGCCTTAATTGGCTTTCCTACCTCAGAGTATCGGATACATTCAGTTGTTATTGTGACCGCGTTCGCACTCTCTCTTTTTCCTCAAGATTTTCTCTCTGTGCGAGCAGAGAGAAAAAGTTGAATACTAGTGATAAGAAGTAATAAAAGAAGTTCAACACTCAGGTAATTCTATCTTTAGACATCAAAAGTTAAAAAACACACAAAAACCAAAACATAAATCAGACAAAAATCATCCTATTACCTTAACCTTTTTTTAGTTTCAAAATATAACATTCCTATCACATCTTGGCGTAAAACATGCGATAAACAGCTATACTTGACTTATGTCAAATCAACGGTTTTCAGAGAGTGATATTATTATCATTATTGAAAATTGTAATTTTTCAATTTTGAAAAAATTTAAGGAGTTCACATGGCAATGGAAAGAAGAGATTTTCTGAAGTCTGCGGCAGCTGCTTCAGCTGCTAGTGCTATTGGAATGGCCGTACCAACTGAGGTACAGGCTAAAGCTGATGCTGCAGGTAATGACTGGCGCTGGGATAAAGCGGCATGTCGTTTCTGTGGTACTGGTTGTGGAATTATGATGGCAACCAAAGGTGAAGGCGCTGATCGTAAGATCGTCGCTGTCAAGGGAGACCCGGCAGCACCGGTTAACCGTGGTCTAAACTGTATTAAGGGTTACTTTAATGCAAAAATCATGTACGGAGCAGATAGACTGACACAGCCTCTTCTTCGTGTTGACAAAGATGGAAACTTCGATAAAAAAGGGAAGTTCGCACCAGTTTCATGGAAGCGTGCATTTGATGAGATGGAGTTCAACATCAAAAAGACCCTTAAAGAGAAAGGTCCAGAGGGCGTTGCAGTCTTCGCTTCTGGACAGTACACTGTTATGGAAGGTTACGCTGCACAAAAGATGATGAAGGCAGGTTTTCGTTCAAATGCGATCGATCCTAATGCACGTCACTGTATGGCATCTGCAGTTGTTGGTTTCTACCAAACATTTGGTATTGATGAGCCTTCTGGCTGTTACGATGATATTGAGCTTACAGATACGGTTGTATCTTGGGGTTCCAACATGGCAGAGATGCACCCGATCCTTTGGTCTCGTGTAACAGACAGAAAACTTTCTGATCCAGATCGTGTTAAAGTTATCTCTATTCAGACGTACACACACCGTACATCTGACCTTGCAGATACTGAGATCATCTTCTCTCCAAACACCGATACAGCACTTTGGAACTATGTAGCACGTGAGATTGTTTATAACCATCCAGATGCTATTGATTGGGATTTTGTTAAGAAGCATATTGTTTTTGCAGCGGGTCCAGTTAACTTAGGTTATGGTCTACGTCGTAGCGATGACAAGTCGATCAAAGAGGGTAAATATACTGCTCTTGAGATGGAAACAGTTTCTAAAGAGATGCAAAAAGAGGTTTCAGCTAAAGAGGGTCCTGCACTAGAGCCATTTGGTTATAAAACAGGCGATATGATGAAAAACAACGGTGGTACATTAGGCCACTGGGAGATCTCATTTGAAGATTACAAAAAATCTCTTGCACCATACACACTTGACTACACTGCAAGTGTTGTAAAAGGTGATCCAAACGAAGATATAGAAAGCTTCAAGAAGAAACTACAAGAGTTAGCAGCACTTTACATCGAAAAAGATCGTAAAGTTGTCTCTTTCTGGACGATGGGTATGAACCAACATACACGTGGTACTTGGGACAATACACTAGCATACAACGTACACTTCCTTCTTAACAAGCAAGCGCGTCCAGGTTCAGGTGCATTCTCACTAACTGGTCAGCCTTCTGCTTGTGGTACTGCGCGTGAAGTTGGTACATTTACCCACCGTCTTCCAGCAGACCTTATGGTTAAAGTACCAGCACACCGTAAGATCGCTGAGAAGCAGTGGATGATCCCAGATGGTACGCTAAATGGTGTTGGTAAACAGCACATCATGCAGATCCACCGTGACATCGAAGATGGTCTTGTGAAGTTTGCATGGGTTAACGTATGTAATGCATACCAAGACTCTGCATCAGCAAGCCACTGGATCAAAGCAGCACGTGAGATGGATAACTTCATCGTAACGTCTGACGGTTATCCAGGTATCTCTGCGAAAGTTTCTGACCTTATCTTACCATCAGCGATGATGTATGAGAAGTGGGGAGCATACGGAAATGCAGAACGTCGTACACAGCACTGGCGTCAGCAAGTATTACCAGTAGGTGATGCGATGTCTGATACATGGCAGTGGGTTGAGCTTTCTAAGCGCTTTACTGTTGATGATGTTTGGGGAGAGTACAAGCCTTCTGGTAAGCGTAAAACGCCACTTGAAGATGTACGTGCTAAAGCAAAAGCGATGGGTTACAATGGTGACACAACGATGTTTGAGATCCTTTTTGCAAACAAAAAAGCAACGGCTTACAAGCTTGATCAAAACGATCCTATCCAGAAGGGTTATGATAACTCTGAGTGTTATGGTGATGAGCGTAAGGTTGTTGGTTCTGATGGTAAGGTCTTCGAGGGTTATGGCTTCTTTATCCATAAGTATCTCTTCGAAGAGTATGCATCATTTGGCCGTGGTCATGGACATGACTTGGCACCGTTTGATGTTTACCATAAGGTTCGTGGACTTAAGTGGCCAGTTGTTGATGGTAAAGAGACACAATGGCGCTTTAACTCTAAGTACGATCCATATGCTGCTAAAGAGACGAAGGGTACAGACGATGAGTTTGCATTCTACGGTAAGATCGCTAAGGCACTTCAGCATGGTAACCTAGAGGGCAAAGACAAAGACTCTAAGAAAACACCACTGAAGAACAAAGCGAAGATCTTTGCACGTCCGTACATGGATCCTCCAGAAATGCCAGATAAAGAGTACCCAGTATGGTTAGCAACAGGTCGTGTGCTTGAGCACTGGCACTCTGGAACAATGACAATGCGTGTTCCTGAGCTTTACCGTGCGGTTCCAGAGGCACTCTGTTACATGAACCCTGCTGATGCTAAAGAAAAAGGCGTTAAGCGTGGTGGTATGGTATGGGTTGAGTCTCGTCGTGGACGTGTTAAGGCGCGTGTTGAGACACGTGGACGTAACAGACCTCCACAAGGACTTGTCTTTGTGCCATGGTTTGATGAGAAAGTCTTTATTAACAAAGTTTGTCTTGATGCGACATGTCCAATGTCAAAACAGACCGACTTCAAAAAATGTGCTGTAAAAATTTACAAAGCATAAGTGATTAGAGCGAAAAGGTAAGGAAACAGTTGTGAGCAAAAGTAGTAGAGAACCTCTTAGCGACAGACGAAAGTTTATTCTAAACATGGCGCGCGGTGCTGGCTTGGCCACACTGGGTGGTTTTGTTTGGAGTGCTTATGTAGATGAAGTGACAGCAAGTACGTTGTTACTTCGTCCACCAGGTGCTCTTGTGGAAGAAGACTTTTTAAAGACGTGTATAAAGTGTGGACTGTGTGTAGAAGCCTGTCCGTTTGACACATTGGTTCTAGCTGCTCCTGGCGATCACAAACCGGTGGGGACACCATTTTTTACACCACGCGATGTGCCATGTTATATGTGCGAAGACATCCCTTGTGTGCCGGTCTGTCCGACAGGTGCCTTAGATGAAGAGAGCGTCTCTAAAGGTGGCGTTCTTGACATTAGAGAGATGGATATGGGGCTTGCGGTCATTGACCAAGAGAGCTGTATCGCTTTTTGGGGTATCCAGTGTGATGCGTGTTATCGCGCTTGTCCTATCTTGGGTGAGGCGATAACGATCGAGTATGCTAAAAATGAGCGAACAGGTAAACATGCGTTTATGAAGCCTGTTGTTCATGGTGATGTCTGTACCGGTTGTGGCATGTGTGAGTTAGCATGTGTTACTGAAAAAGCGTCTATCTTTGTTCTGCCGAGAGAGGTCTCGACAGGTAAAGCAGGTGCTCACTATATCAAAGGGTGGGACAAGGCTGATGACGCTCGCGTCAAAGATGCCAAAGCCATTAACACCAAAACACGGTTAAGTGAGCAGTCTGCGATGGATTCGTTAAATGATAGCGGGGATCTGTATTAATGAAAACAGTATGGAACAACTATCGCTATCTGATCTTGAGACGAATGACACAGGTAGGACTTTTGGTACTGTACTTTGGTGCAAATGCATGGGGTTGGACGCTTCTTCAAGGTAACTTGAGTTCGTCACTAATCCTAGGTGTAGTCCCAATGAGTGATCCGTATGCGGCGCTGCAGATGTTAGTAGCAGGTGCAGCACTCGCGATGGATCTACTCATAGGGGTAGCGGTTGTGACGGTGTTTTATATGCTGATTGGTGGTAGAGCGTTTTGTTCTTGGGTCTGTCCTATTAACATGGTGACAGATGCAGCTGCTCTAATGCGTGAAAAACTAGAAGTCAACCGTGTTCAAAACGGAAAAGTACCTGTCAAGAGAGTGACACGTTACTGGGTCTTAGGACTTGGTCTTGTTGTCTCCGCTCTCATGGGTGTCACCGCGTTTGAGTTCGTTTCACCTATATCGATGGTTCACAGAGGTCTTGTCTTTGGCATGGGCTTTGGTTGGGCTGCGATTGTTGTGATCTTCCTTTTCGATCTGTTCGTTTTGAAAAACGGATGGTGTGGACATGTCTGCCCATTGGGCGGTATGTATAGCCTACTGGGCAAGTTTAGTCTCATAAGAGTACACCACGATGAAGCGGCGTGTACCTTGTGTATGAAGTGTAAGGATGTCTGCCCTGAGGTACAAGTCTTACACATGATCGGTAAAGAGAGCATTCCGGTGCTCTCAGGTGAGTGTACAAACTGTGCACGCTGTATCGAAGTGTGTGATGACGATGCCTTAGAGTTTAGTATCCGAAACCTTGCAAACAATAACAATAGAGGAGCAAGCGATGAAATTAGTAAGTAAAATGACCCTTGGTGCGATAACTGCAGCATTGATCTTTGCTGGTTGTGGCGGTGGCGAGAGTGCTACTGCAACACCTGTTGCAGAGACAAAAGAGGCAAAAGTAACACCAAGTATAAGTGAAGAGTCTCTAGGTCTACGTAAAACAGACCTATATAGTGAAGACACAACAACTGCTGACAAAACAGCGTATCATACTGAAGCAGCGGGAACAAGTAAGCGTTTTGATCGTGCGTATCAAGATGCACCACCAATGATTCCACATGATGTTGGTGACTTCTTGCCAATTACAAAGAACAACAACGCATGTACAGGTTGTCACATGCCAGAGATCGCTCCAGCAATGGGTGCGACTCCGATCCCACCATCACACTTTTGGGACATGCGTCCACATCACAAGTTTGATGGTAAAAAGTTCTCTAAGGCGATTGACAACATGAAAAATGAGACAGATGTTAAGAAGTTAACACACCTTTCTCCAGCACGTTTCAACTGTTCACAGTGTCACGCACCACAAACAACAGGTGCATTGGCAGTTGGCAGTACGTTTGAAGCTAACTACACTGAAGAAGATGGTTCAACCCGTTCTACTTGGGATGCTAGAGTTCTAGACGAACTTGACACTGTAGGTGCTGACTCAGCAGTTACAGAGGCAGACCTTAAAAATGAAAACTCACCTGCTGGTCATCTAGAAGGCGGTCACTAGGTTATGGAGAGACGAGAACTTTTTGGTTCTCTCGCTTCTAAGCTTCGAGGCGATAAGCCTCAAGCGCAAAAAGTGAGTCATTTACGACCCCCATATAACAACGACGAATCTCTTTTTCTCAATGCGTGTCCAGAGTGTGACGCTCCTTGTGCTACGGTTTGCGAAGAAGACATTATTGTCATCATGGATGACAAAACCCCTGTTCTTAATCTTTTGGAAAGTGGCTGTACCTACTGTGATGAGTGTGCTGAGGTATGTGAGCCACAAGTCTTGCAGGTAGAACATCGACATAACATTAAAGCGAAGATCACCATTAACAAGTCACTCTGTATTAGTTGGGACAATGTGATGTGCTTTTCATGTAAAGAGCCCTGTTTAGATAACGCCATAGAGTTTAAGTCACTCTTTCAGCCGGTTATCTTACAAGAGAACTGTACGGCCTGTGGGTTCTGTATAGGTCGCTGCCCAACAGCAGCGATAGAAGTGGAGGTCTTATGATGCGTTTACTTACGTTAGTGCTGTTTGTGACATTGTCGCTGTTTGCTGCTAAACCTGTTATGCCTGTTTCGCACTATGATGCGAGTGGTGCAGTGGTAGACATGATAGTGCATGATGGAAAGATATATTGTTCAACCGACAGTAGTAGTGTTGATATCATTGACTTGAACTCTAAAAAACGACTTAAGCAGATTAAAGTAGACAAGATCAAAGACTTTATGGGTGACTTGGTAGATGCTAAGGTCTACTCAGTGGATGTGATGAAAGAGAAGATCTTAATGCTCTCTCAAGCAGAGCAGGGTTACCGACGACTCTACCTACATGTGTCGGGAAAAAACCAACTTATTATTGATACAGATGCACAACTCTCTATCGCTAAGGCAAAGTTTTTAGACAAGAACACGGTACTCTTAGCCCTTTTAGGTGATGAACTCATCTCTTACGATTTGACTACGCACAAACAGAACTGGCGTGTGCAAGTCTCTGGCTCAAAGTTTTCTAACTTTGTCTTGAATGAAGATCGAAGCGAAGTGGTCGTTGCCGATGAGAGTGGCGACCTACAGATAGTAGCAACCAAAGATGGCAAACATCTCAAAACCTTAAGTGGTCAAAACTTGGACAATGTTTTCCAAGTAGACTACAAAAAAGGGATCATTGCCACAGCAGGACAAGACCGTCGGGTGGTTGTGTATGATGTTAACGATGGAAGTGCCTACTATAAGAGTGCCCATTTTCTTATCTACAGTGTGGGTCTCTCTCCTAGTGGTAAGCGTGTTGCTTACTCAAGTGATGAGAACAACAACGTCACAGTTTTTAATACCAAGACAAAAAGTACGCTTGGTCTTTTTAGTGGTAACAAGATGACACTAAGCAGTATTGTCTTTTTAAATGAAAATGAGTTTTTAGTGGCAACTGACGCGACTATTATCAACCGTTTTAAAATCAAGTAGAGGGGTACGTCATGGAGTACAATGCATCAGAGTTTTTAATCGAAACAGAAGTACCAGAGGTAGAGTTAATCATCTCACGAACAGACTTGCAAGGTAAAATTACCTATGCTAACGAGACCTTTGCTGAGATCAGTGGTTATGAGGTAGAAGAGCTCATCGGTCAACCCCATAACATAGTGCGACACCCAGACATGCCAAGCTCTATCTTCGCAGAACTTTGGGAGTATCTTCAAAGCAATAAGCAGTGGAGTGGTGTGGTAAAGAACATGCGTAAAGATAGTGGTTTCTACTGGGTGCGCGCTATTGTTTCGGGTGTTTATAAAAATGGTGAATTGGTAGAGTATAAGTCTTTGCGTAGTCCTGTGACTTATGAAGAGAAGTTGGAAGCACAAAGGCTTTATGACAAGATACGTGCTGAGAATGGTGAGAAGATTCGTAGGGTTGTTTACGAGTAGTTCTCTCTTTTGATTTTCTGTTCGTCATTCTAGACTTGATCTGGAATCTAAAGTTACTTACTTTCATTAGCACTTTCCCCCGTCATCCCTGTGAAGACAGGGATCCACGAGTTATTGCTTTTTTTTGAATTGATTAGTTTATCTTTTTGTTGGATGACTTATACTTTGTTTTGCTTCCCTTTCTCTTTTTTTCTCGGAAAAAAGAGAAACAGAAAAACCGATCGCAACGGCTTCAAGCTCGATAGCTATCGAGTACCTTCCTTTCAGTTGTTACGTTTCTAAAAACTGAAAACTCGCTATTCGCTCAAACAGTTCAGTTTTCTTAACGAAACTCCACTTCTTGCAGTCAGCTTTGCAGATGTTGCGAATGAAGAGCGAGCGGTAACGCATTGATTAATGTGAGAGCTAGTCGCTCTCATCCCTGCCGGAATATACCAGCAGTATCTATGCTTCGTCTCGTAGAAATTGCTACGGCTCAATGTAATGTAAATTACCAAGCACTTCAAACAGGGATAAAAGCGAAGAGCTTTTAATTCAAAATAATGCGTTACCGCTTTGCTCTTTGTTCGAAACCCCTACAGAGCAGAGCGAAGAGAACGTAACTCCGTAAAGAAAATAGTTTTGTTTGAGCGAATAGCGAGTTAACTGTTTTTAGGAGTGTAGAGAACGTAGCGAAGGTAGTCGACAGCGTGTCGACCTCGAAGCCGTTTCGAGAGCTTTTTTGCATACTTTTTTTGCGGAGAAAAAAAGTATGAGTGTAGTCAAGGATAGTAATATAACCAAAAAGTTAGAATAGAAAGAACAATAGTAAGTGTAGAAATTAAAGTAAAAATAGTAAAACAAACAAAAGAATAATTCCAAATGACCTACATCAACAACGAACCCAAAATGAGTATGCTAAAATGATACCCATAATATAAAAGCCAACAAGGATTATTTATGAACGTATCAAGTATTGTAGTACAGTCGTTGCCGAAGTATGTCGAAGAGGTCGTAGAGTCGTTGAAGAACACGCCTGAGTGTGATTACCATTTCCATGATGAGAGAGGTCGCATCATCATCACTATCGAGGGTGAGGGTGTTAGTGAAGAGTTGGCGAAGCTTTCTATCATAGAGAAGATCCCTCATGTTATTGCGGCTGATATGCAGATGGCGTATAGTGAAGATGAGTTGGATGAGCATATGCAGATCATTAATGATGCTGAAGTCGTGCCTAAGATGCTAAATGACGACACCATTGATGCGACTGATGTTGTTTATAATGGCGATCTAAAGAAAAAAGATCTTGGTGCTTTCGCTAACCAACTCAAGAAGCATCAGTAAAATGAGTGTCATATTTACCTCTACCATTAAGATGGACGAAGAGAACAACTGGTTTATAGAGCTTAAAGACATGGTTGATCTTCGTGTGGCTGTCTGTAAAGATATGGATGAGTATGCTGAAAAGGTCGAAGACTTTGGCAGTGACTATGGTGGCAATATCGATGCCGTTAACTGGTACAAAGACGACAACGTTCCACCACACGTCATGGACGAGATCCGTCAAGCCATGGCTTCTCAAAAAGCTGAGATAGAAGAGAAAAATGGTGAACCATTGATCAAAGAGGAGTCATAACGACTCTTTTTCGTGCGTAAACTCCTCATTTATACACCAAACACATCTTTATAACTTTTTACAACTACATCACAAACTTAACACAGTTGCTTTACAAACTCCCTAAACAAGGCATTTTAAGCCTAATTCGTTAGCCATTCATTAATTATCTTGACCTAAATCAAAAAGTACTATATATGAATGGAATATAATTTACCGATATCTTTACTATAAGGAAGTGAAAAATGAGAAAGTTAATTTTATCTTTAGCGGCTACTCCGCTAATCTTAGGTTCAATGGCAGTTTCTGCACAAGCAGCGGATGATGGTTTTAATGTCTTTAGTGATGTTAAGTTTAGTGCTGAATTACGTCCACGTTATGAGTATACGGATCATGCCGTTTCAACTACTGATGCCGGTCACACTTTGACAAATAGAACAAACTTAAACCTTGCAGGTACACTGTTAGAAGTAGATGGATTGGTTGGTACTATTGAAGTTAACTCCGTTAATGACTTTAATACACTAGATCAGCAAAATCATCAAAGAGCAGCAGAAGCTGATGTAGCTAAGATGACACAGGCTAACATCGCCTATACAAATTCTGGAGTAACTGGTATTGTAGGTCGTAAGACAGTTAACCTTGACAATCAGCGTTTTGTGGGTTCAGTTGGCTGGAAGCAAAACTTCCAGACACTAGACCTTGCGGCAGTTGCATATGGTGCTGGTGATTTTAATATTCTTGCTGCTTATGTTTATGGCGTTAATGCAATTGGTGATGCTGGTTATGGCTCACGTAACATGACTTATGTAGGTGGCACAACCTCTGGTAGTACTACTTCTGCTGTTGTAAATGCATCATATAAGATAGCGGATCCTATTAAATTAACTGGTTATGCATATTTACTTGGTAGTTATAGTGATACGTATGGTATTGCAGCAACAGGTAAGATCGCAGCTGGCGATAGTGTAAAACTTGATTATCGTGCAGAGGTTGCAATGCAAACAGGCTCTACATTAGAAGAAGTTAATGGTCTTAAAGGTGACACAAGCCTCAAGGGAGATTCAATTTACTTCAACGTTGATGTTGGTGCAAATATCTCTGGCTTCCTAGTAGGTCTTAATTATGAAGTTTTAGGTGGAGCTGATGTAAATGATGCGAAGACATCGGAATTTCAAACACCTTTAGCGACTAAGCATAAGTTTAATGGTTGGGCAGATCAGTTTCTTGGTACACCAAGTACTGGTTTAGCTGACCTTAATGTACGTGGTGGCTACAAGTTTGATACTGCGGGTAAAATCATTGGTATTTACCATATGTTTGGAGCAGCGGCAGATGGTTCTACTGTAAGTGGAATTAAAGCGGGTGACGCATACGGTTCAGAGTTTGACATCGCTTATTCTACAAAAGTTCCAGGTGTTACTAATCTAGGACTACTTGTTAAAGGTGCTATGTACATGAATGATACAGGCAATGGAGTAACAGCTGATGATACAACATTAGCTTGGGTACAACTAGACTATAAATTTTCTACAAAATAATATAATCGTTTAACAATGACTATATCTCCTCAGAAGTGAGGGCGCTTTTTGCGCTCCTCTCTCAAACCTCCAACTCTTAATCAAAATCAAGCAAACAAGACCAATTATCCCCTATAATCCTTCTAATATAAATTATTGGATACTCTTTCAATTATAGAACTGAATACATTCAGTAAGTTAATGCCTCTATAGTAGTGTTACATACTCCGTCATTCCTGCCTTCGCAGGAATGACGAGAGCTTGTGCTTGGTACAGAGGTATTAGCGTAACTAGAGTACATAAAGCGAACCATTATGAAAAAATTAATCGACAGTTATAACCGTGAAGTGAACTACATTCGTGTCTCAGTGACGGAGCGTTGTAACTTCCGTTGTCAGTACTGCATGCCTGAAAAGCCTTTCTCTTGGGTGCCAAAAGAGAACCTTCTAAGCTTTGAGGATATGTTTGAGTTTATGAAAGTCTGCATCGATGAGGGGATCAACAAAATCCGCATCACCGGTGGCGAACCGCTGCTTCGTGAGGACTTGGACAAGTTCATTAAGATGATTTATGACTATGAGCCAAGTATTGATCTGGCTATGACGACGAATGCCTTCCTTCTTAAGGGTGCTGCTCAGAAGTTAAAAGATGCAGGACTGAAACGTATTAATGTCTCTATAGACTCATTGATCCCCGAAGTTGCTGAGAAGATCGCCCAAAAAGATGTGCTTAAAAATGTACTCGAAGGTGTAGACGAAGCATTGGCAGTGGGTCTTAAAGTCAAGGTCAATGTCGTCCCCATGAAAGGGATGAACGAAAACGAGATCCTTGACATCTTAGAGTACTGTAAAGAGCGTGGCATGACCGTACGCTTTATAGAGTACATGGAGAACGTCCACGCTGCCGTCGACATTAAAGGGATGAAGAGTGATGAGTTACTCTCACTTATAGAAGCGCGTTACAGCTACACAGACGAGGGCTTAGAGTCACAGTCACCATCACACTACTACAAGACAGAAGATGGCTACCGTTTTGGTATCATCGAGCCTTACAAAGATGACTTCTGCTCGACCTGTAACCGCATCCGTATCACCGCAGAGGGTGACCTTATACCTTGTCTTTATTTTGATGAAGCGATGAGCATCCGTGAGGCCATCCGTAAAGGTGACATCACGACAGCCGCAGCCGTTTTAAAAGAAGTCGTTCGTACGAAACCAGAGAAAAACCGTTGGTCAGAAGAAGATGGCGAAAGCTCAACGCGTGCCTTCTATGAAACGGGTGGGTGATTTTACAGAGTAAAATCAGGGAAATGGTGAATGGAAAATCGTAAATGGGAGGTGTTTGAATGCATAAACAACTTGATGTATGGCAGGCTTCCATGCGATTTGTCTCAGAACTATATCGTTTAACTAAACAGTTTCCTAGCGATGAGAGGTTTGGTCTTACCAATCAGATTCAGAGGGCTACTGTTTCTATTCCTTCCAATATTGCAGAAGGTTCTGCG